>NZ_VKAC01000014.1:29052-129458 GCF_008041935.1 Quadrisphaera setariae | reverse complement strand
GGAGTCCGACCTCGGGAGTCCGACCTCGGGAGTCCGACCTCGGGAGTCCGACCTCGGGAGTCCGACCTCGGGAGTCCGACCTCGGGAGTCCGACCTCGGGAGTCCGACCTCGGGAGTCCGACCCAACCTAGCGTGCCATCCAGCGCGCAGCATCGACTCCGTCAAGACGTTGCAAGTCTTCGTCGTCGAGCTAGCCGGCGTCGGTGTTCGCCTGCTCAGGGCCTATGAGGCTTCGTGGCGTGGACCAAGGCCGAGGCGCTGCCTGCTGGCGATGGTGGTGGTGCGCGGGGTGACGGTGCTGAGCCAGCCGCGGTGGTGAGGTGCCGTCAGGCGCTGCCGCCGGGGCTCGATGCCCCGGCGGCAGCGGTGCCGTGCCGCTCGGTGGTGGGGGGCTGGGGTCTTGGCGGGTGGCGGTGGGTGGCCGCCGGGGGTGGTGCCCGGCTCGGGCCGCCCCGGGGGCGGTGCGGGTGGGCACCGCCCCCGGGGGCTGGCGTCAGGCGGCTGCGGGTGCCTGCCCGTCAGCGGGCTGGCCGTCGGACTGGTGGTCGTGCGCGTCCTCCTGCGCGTCGTCGAGGGCCGGGGCCTGATCGGCCACATCGCCCGCGGCGGCGTCGGCGGCCTCGTCGGCGGTGGGCTGCTCCCCGCACGCCAGGCGCTCTACGTCCGAGCGCTCGTAGCCCCATCCGGCCAGTGCCGTCAGCAGCAGCCGCGTCGTCGGGTCCTCGCTGCGCCAGTGGTTGCGGTCGGTGTTGGCCTCGCACGCTGCGACGCAGGTGCCTAGGGCGATGACCAGGGCGCGGGCCTCAGTGGTCTTGGCCAGCGCGGCGGCGGCCTTGGCGGCGCCCGCGTGCCAGCGCCCCGAGGGGAGGGAGGCGCCCCCCATCAGGTTCCCCGACAGGCTGTTGGCGTTGTGGTGGCCCAGGACTGAGGCGTGCTGGGCGGCCACGGTGGCGATGAACGCTGCCGCCCCCTTCGGCGCCGTCTTGCGGGACAGCAGCGTCGAGCGGATCCAGTCGCGCCGGACCGGCTCGGCCACCCGCCACGCGGTGTTGTTGGCGATCACCCGGCGCCGCTCGGCGCGCTGGGCGGCCTTCTCGGCTTCGGCATCGACCGGTGACGCGCTGCTGGTCGTGGTGCGGGCGGGGGAGCGGGTGGGGTCGGTGTGGCCGTGGGCCTCGGGGTCGGTGCAGGCCCAGGTCAGCGCCCACACCTGCAGCCGCTGGCGCTCGTCGTCGTCCTCGTCGTCCTCGTCGTCGACGGACTCACCCGCGTCCTGAGCCTCGGCCTGGCCGTCCTGCTGGCTGTCCTGCTGGCCGTCCTGCTCGTCGGCCTGCTCGTCGGCCTGCTCGTCGGCCTGCTCGACCTCCTCCTCGGCCAGGGCCGACAGGTCCATGCGCTCGGGGCCGTCGATCACCGTCCATGCGTTGGTCAGGTAGACCGCCCGACCCGGGCAGGCCCGGTGCTCGGCGGGGGTGATGCGCGCCCCGTCCTGACGCAGCCGGGCCAGCGGTGCGGGCTTGTCCTGCCACGAAGGGCGCTCGATGACCGGGACGCCGCGCTCAGCCAGGACCGCCAGCGCTGCGCGCTTGCCCTGGGCCATGGCGCGGTTCTCCCGCTCGGTGGCGGCGACGTGGGCGAAGCGTCCCGGGCTGCTCTGCGCGGCGGCGTAGAGCCGCTGGGCGGCGTCGAGGTCGTCCTCGAACTCGGCTAGCACCGCGACCTGCGTCAGGTCTAGGTCGGGCGTCTTGGCCAGGGCGTGCCGGGCCACCTCAGAGCCAGCCACCGCCACGGCGGCGGCGGTGTAGGCCGGGCTGGTGTGGGTGCGCGCTGCGATCTGCTCGCTGCTCAGGCCCAGCAGGGCCATCTGCGCGACGGCGGCGACCTTGTCGGTGGCCGACAGGCCCTCGCGGTGCTCGTTCTCGGCCCACTGAACGGCCAGGCGGTCCAGAGCGGCAGCTGCTGCCTCGGGGTCGTCGGCCTGGCCGCTGGCCCGGGCCACGATGACCGGCAGGAGCCGGTCGGTCGCCATGCAGGCGGCGGCGCGGCGGTAGCCGTAGCGCAGCCGGACCTTGCCGTCCTCGGTGAGGATGCCGCGTGCGGGGGTCAGGACGCCGTGCTCGCGCACGGAGGCGATCAGCGTCTCGTCGGCGTCGCGGGCGGTGATGTTGCGGTCCAGCAGCAGGGTGTGGGGGTCCAGGTGCTGCAGCGTCTCGGTGACCTGCTCGCTGTGCTGGGCGGTGTTCGTGTCCACGAAAGCTTTCCTTTGTGTGGGAGGTGAGGCTTGGTGCCTTTCCTCTTGGCTGTGTTTTAGCCCCCCTCCTCGGCGCCTGTCTACTTTTCCCGCCTCAATTTTCCTTGCATTTGGCCGACCCAGGAGCGGGCCGGGGGTATTTTTGGCCCCCGACCCGCGCTGGGCTCCGTAAGGGTCAGTGAGAGCGAAATACCGCGACATTCCCGTGGGGCAGGAGGATGGAGAACATGACGTCAGAGAACATGGTGCAGGCGTAGGCGTCGATGTCGACGTAGGACGCGAAGGGCTCGGGTACAGCAGCGCCTGTGGCGATGTGCTGCTCTTTGAGGTCTTCGAGCCATGAGCCCGCGTAATCGCGTTCGGAGTCCCACATGCCCGCGTAGTTCTCGATGAATGTGGACAGGTGCTCGGCGGTGGTCTCGACGTTCTGGTGGGAGCAGTAGGCGGCGAACAGGTCCGGGTCGATGCCTGCGGCGCGGACTGCGGCGACGGCCTCGCTGGCGTCGTCGGCGGCGTCGGCGGTGGCACTGGCGCTGGCGCTGGCTGCGGGGTAGTACACCGGGCAGTCCGTCCGTCCACACACGTTGTGGGCGGCGAGGGTCCTGGCCAGCACCGGAATGCACCGGGCCGGGGGAGTGCCGGGGTGCCAGCCGGGTCCGTGGTCGGGGTTGGTGCAGTCCTGGCGGGTGTCGAACGGGGTAGCGGCCGGGGTGGCTCTGTGGGCGTGTGTAGAGGTGCCCATGGGCTCTCCTGGGCTTAGGGCGGGTGGCGTGGGGGATAGCTGCTGCCTGCTCCGAAACCGGGTGGCGACGGCCAGGAGGGCTGTCCTGGCCGCCGCTGGGGGCTTAGGCGGCGGCGCTGAGCAGGACCCGGAAGCGCTCCCCGTTGGACAGGAAGTGGGTGCTGGACTGGACCCCGTCGTGGGTGTAGGCGTCGACCTCGACAGCCTCGATGAACGCCCAGCGGCTGCCGGCGAAGGCGACGATCATCTGAGAGACGATTTCCAGTGGCGCTTTCTGCAGGCCGCTGCGGATGTGGCCCTGGGCGATGGGGGCTGCGCCGACCTTTAGCGCGTCGGAGATTTCGTAGTTGAATCCCATGCAGTGTGTCCCTTGGCGGGGAGGGTGTGCCTTGATGGCTTCCCTTGTGCTTTTATTCTATGTGGTGCGGGCTGTTATCGGCAAGCCATCGGGGCCCTTCTCGCCGCCTATTTCAGGGCCTTGGTTAGGGCGTCTCGACTTTATTGGCACCTGGGTCTGGGGGTGTCTATGCGTGAAGCCTGGGGGTGCCTGCTGGCCTTTTTGTGGTGCGCTTTCTTGGCTTCTCGAGCGGGGCTGTGTGTGGCTTTTCGGATGGTGGGTGGTGTGGGTGCGAGCCGCTGTGCGGGTCTGTGGCGGGCTGGGACCGGGAGCCCCGTGGGCTCAGCCGGGCGGGCTCGGCGGTGCCCGTGGCGGGCCACCTGGCCCCGGCAGAACCCCTCCCCGCCTCTGGGCCTGTCCGTCGGTGAGGGACCACACCAGCTGCGGCGCCTGGTGGGAGCCGGGACGCGCCCCGGGCCTCGCGCACTGCCTCGCGCGGTGAGGCAGCCCCGGCACGCACCGTGCTTACGCCGCTGCACCATCCTGCGACGCCGGCATCTCTGCTCCCCACGGCTCACGCGCGACAGGGGGACGCCGGCCTGGTCGTGCAGTGCCACCGCGGGCGCCGCGCACCCACGGTGGTGGCCACCGGCAAGTCGTGGCCACCTGGGGGATGGCGGAGGCCCCACGGGCCACCGCGACGTCGACGTCGTTCGCCTCCCGGTCGCCCACCCACCGCGAAACTACAGACGAACACGTGTCTCAGGCGCTGCGAGCCAAGTTCCTACTCCCGATGCCCGCGAACAGCATCAAGCCCGGCGCCACCGTCCAGCCCACCGTCCGGGCCCGCGGCGGGACCTACTGCTACGACCACCCCGTCCACGTCCGCATCCAGTGGGACAACGGCGACCTGGAGGAGGTCTGGGGGACGGTGACGGAGTGGAACGAGGAGGCGATGAGGGTGCACCTGAACCGCCATGGCGAGGGCTGGTACTGGTTCGCCCGCGCTGACGTGCGTCCCTGCACCGCCACCGAGCTCCCCCCGGACTGGACCGGCGTGCGCTCCCTGGGCCCCTCCCTGGGTCCGCTGATGCCCACGCCGGCTGACCGGACCCGTGACGGCCCGATCAGCCCTGGTGGGGTGCTCAGCTGATGCGTTGCGCCAGCTGTGAGCACGTCTAGCACGCCGGGGCCTGTGAGAGGGCAGTGCTGGTGGAACGTTCGATCAACGGCCACGTCTACGAGACGTTCGTGCGGTGCGAGTGCGCGGGACCAGAGCCCCTGGCGCCTGGCCTCGCCTGAGGCGGATCAGCCATCTCCGAAGACGTAGCCATTGGCGCAGCCGGGGCGCGGCTCCCGGGGCGCGTCCCGGCCTGGTCGGAGCGCTGCACGTCAGGTGGTCCCTCACCGCAAAGCAAGCCCTGAGGCGGGGAGCGGTCGCGGGGGGGAGAAAGGTGGCCCGCCACGGTCGCCACCGTGCTCGAGCACCTGGCGCACGGGGCCCTGGCGCCTGGTCACCGTGATGCCGGTGGCGCCCGCACCGCTGACGGCTGGGACCGTCACGGTGCTGCCAAGGGTGCTCGCCGTCGCTGACGGCGTGTCACCCTGCGTGTCGCTGGCTGGTCTGCCGATGCAGCGCCATGGCCGCGCGCACCCTCGCCCTGACTGCTGACATCCGCTGCCTGCTGGCCGGGGTGGCGGCCCTGCTCGCCGGGGGCCTGGCGTTCGTGCTCGTGGCGCTGCTGGCTGTGATCCTGCCCGCGGTCAGCGGCGCCTGGTTGGCGCTGCCGTGCGCGGTGATGCTGATGGGCGTCGGCGCGGCCGGCGCCTGGCTGATCTTCGGCGAGGGCGCGCGGCGCTTCGACGCGGCAGTCGTGGTCGACCAGGACTGGCACTGGGGGTCGGCGTCGCGCTGAGCGCTCAGGACCTCGTACCAGGAGGGTCCGTCGACGGGGGCGCCGTGCCGCCGCGGTGCTCGGCCAGCAGCCGCGGTGCCTCCTGCATGAGCTGGCTGTGGGCGCGCAGCAGCCTCGCATTGACCGCGCCGCTGCGGGTGCACAGGTAGGGCACGCCGATGGTGGAGGGGTCTCGGACCAGGCGCAGGTACTCCAGACCCGCCTCGATCTCCTCCACCTCGGCGTCGGTGCCCAGGAAGTAGGCCGGTGTGAGCCCGTAGCAGTCCGCCAACGTCGTCAACTGCACCGCCGTCAGGTCCACGGTGGCGCCGTTGTCACCGGCTAGGACGCGGTGCAGCAGGTCCGCGGGGATGACTCCGTCGGCGCGCAGCGCCGCGGTGTCCCGCTCGATCTCTGCGGGGGTCTTGGGCGCCTCCTTCAGGGAGCGGACGGTGTCGACGACGGTCCGCACCCGCGCGCCCAGTGGTGCCGGGGCTGGCGCGGGCCGCTCACGCCCCATGGAAGGCGCAGCCATGAGGCGCGCCGCGGGCTGGGTGCGCGCGGCGGGGCCTCGCCGCCGCAGCGCTCCCAGCCACGGGCTCACTGCTGCTCCTCGGTCCGAGTGGCTAGCTGACCGGGCTGACCGGGCTGAGCGGACGCGGCGTCGGCCAGGTCGATGGCGTACTGCGGCATCCACGTGCCCGCCGGCGGGTCGCCGCGGTCGCACTCCCCGTCGCTCTGCCCGACCTGCTTGACCCACAACAGCGCGTCATTGTGGGGCGCCGCGGGATCGTTCGGGCTCGTCGTGGGGGTCTGCCCCAGGGCGCGCCCGGCGGGGTTGCACCAGGCCAGGTTGCCGGTGGCGGGGCCGTTGCCGTTGCGGCTGGTGTCGATGACGTACCCGACCCCGCCGAGCTTGACGCTCAGGGCCTCCCCGTAAGCCTGCTCGTCGGAGGTGCGGTTGAAGTTGGAGGTGTTCAGCGCCACTCCGGCGGCGTTCTCGAGCCCGACGGCCTGCACGCGGGCGGCCATGGTGTCGGCGTCGACCCACCCGGAGTTGCCGGCGTCCAGGTAGGACGTCGCGCCGGTGCCCGCCAGGATGGCGAGCGCGTCGCGGAGCATCCCGGTGCGCTCATCGCCTCCGCCGACCTGGTCTATCTGTGCCAGGGCGTCGGGCTCGACGATGACGATGGCGCGCCGGTTCCCGATGCCGTCGGCGACGGCCTGCACCCACGCCATGTAGGCGCCCGCGTTGGCCGCGCCTCCGGCGGAGAAGCCGCCGGCGTCCTTGTCAGGGATGGCGTACAGCACTAGCACGGGGGCCTGTCCGGCGGCGGTAGCGGCGGTGGTGACCTGCTCGGCGCGGGCACGGGCCTGCTCCGCGCTCATCCAGTCGCCCAGCCAGACGGCGTTGGGGGTCTGCGCGATCCGGGCCAGGGCGGCAGCGCCGGGACCGTCCTGGCCGCGCTGGGCCAGCTCGCGGGCGGCGTCGCTGTCGGGGTCGGCCCACAGCTGCACCCCGGCCAGCGGGTTGCTGCCGCTAGCGGCGGCAGGGGTGGCCTGAGCCGCGGCAGCCCGCGTGCCCGTCGAGGTGCTGCTCGACGTCGTCGCCCGCGCGCCCGACGGCGTGCTGGTCGGCGTGCTGGTCGAGGGGCCCGTCTCAGGTCTCGGGGTGGGCGACGGGGTGCTCTGCGGCGCGGGGTCCGCTGATCTTCAAGTGTCGCCCTCGCCGGTGCGGTCCTCGAACCCGGCGGTGGCGTTGACATCGCCTGACTGCTCGGCATCGCCGTCGCCACCGCTCTGGCCAGCATCCTCGGCGACCTGCTGCTCGTCCTCGGCGGGCGCCTGGTCGCGGCTGGCCGCAGTGACCGCCGTCGCGCCGGAGCTTTCGCCGCCGCCGTTGGCGGCGGGTCGGGAGAACACCTCGCGGTAGGCCTCCGCGGACTGCGGCATCCGTGTCCCGTTGAAGAGGCGGAAGTTGTCGTTGTTGCGGTCGACGTTGAACATCACCTCGTACAGGAGCTGGCCGGGGCCGCTACCAGCGTTCTCCGCGAACCAGGTGCCGATCCCGGTGATGAACGCAGGGTCGTCGCCCTGCTCAGCGCGCCCGGACCACTCAGGCACCGCCAGCGGCACGCCCCACTCCCGGGCCTGCGCGGCGTAGGCGTTCAGGCCGATCGGGATGCCGTCGTCCCCGGTGACGTCTAGGCCGCTGGCCCACTCCTCGGCGGAGTCGTAGCGCTTGGGCGAACCGTTGTACATGTCGACCCCGAGCACGTCGACCTGGTCAGCACCGGGCCAGGACTTGCGCCAGTCCAGCCCGCCGGTGGAGTTGACGTTCGGGTTGTAGACCAGCTTGGCGGAGGGGAAGACCTCCTGCTGGATGGCGCGGTAGCGCGCCCAGGCGGTCTTGAAGATTTCTTCCTGGCCGGGGGCGACGGACCAGGGGTACCAGGTGCCGTTGAACTCGTGGAAGGGCCGGATGTAGGTGGTCCCCTTGCCCTGGCGGTAGCTGGCGGCCTTGGTCAGGCCCTCACGCCAGCGGTCGTCGTAGGCGCCGCTGGCGGCCGCGGCCCAGGTGTCGCCGTCGTTGAAGCCACCGGGGGCCAGGTCCAAGGGCTTGTCCCAGTCTCCGAACTCCTCTCCGGGGGAGAGGTTCCACATCTGGGTCTGGGCGTCGCCGGTGTCCTGCCAGGTGCCGGCGATCTGGACGGGCTTGCCGCGCCACTGGCCCAAGGAACCGTCCACGACGCCGTCTCCAGCGGCTCCGGAGAGCCAGCCGCCGGCGCTGTCGGCGGCGACCGTCCCAGCGGTCCTGGCGCCAGCGGTCGGCCCGCCGGCCTCAGAGGTGGACCGCTGCGTGGTGGTGGGCTGCTCGGTCGTGCTCGAGGTGGTAGCTGCGCTGTCCTCGGCCTGCCCGTCCTCCTGCTCGTCCACTCGCTCGTCCTGGGCCTGGTCGCGCTGGTCGACGTCGCCCTCGGTGGGCTCGTCGCCTGCGTCCTGCGCGGTCGGCGTCGAGGCGGTGGGCTCCTCGCTCGCCTCGCCGTCGCCCTGCTCGACCTGCTCGCCCTGCTCGGCGGCACTGGTCGCCGGCGCAGGCGCTGCGGCACTCGTCGCCGGCGCAGGCGCTGCGGTGCTGCTGGCGACGCCGTCGGAGTAGGCCTGCTGGTAGGCAGCGGAGGACTCCGGCATCCGCGTGTCCCCGAAGAGCTTGAAGTTGTTGTCGTCCTGGGGTGCGTTGAAGACGATCTCGTAGAGCAGCTGGCCGGGGCCGCTGCCGGCGTTCTGGGCGAACCAGCTGGTCATGCCCTCGACGTAGGCGGCTTCGTCGCCCATCTCCGCGCGTCCGGACCACTCCGGCACCGCCAGCGGCACGCCCCATTCGCGGGCCTGCTCGCTGTAGGCGTTCAGGCCGATGGGGATGCCTCCGTCACCGCGGGCGTTGGCCTGCTCGTTGAACTGGGCGTCGCTGTTGATGGTGGGCCAGCCGTTGTAGGTGTCCACGCCCAGCACGTCGGCGTTGTCCTTGCCGGGCCAGGTGGTGCGCCAGTCCAGGTCGGTGCCTGAGCTGGTGACGTTGACGCCGTAGACGAGCTTCGCCTCAGGGAAGACCTCGCGCTGGATGTCGCGGTAGCGCGCCCAGGCGGTCTTGAAGTCCTCGGCGTCGCCGGGCTGGACCGACCAGTCCCACCCGCCGAGGTTGAACTCGTGGAAGGGGCGGATGTAGGTGGTGCCCGCACCGGCGCGCAGGTCGGCCATCTTGGCCAGGGAGGCGCGCCAGCGGTCGTCGTAGGCCCCGGAGGCGGCGGCCGACCAGGACTCGCCTGCCAGCAGGCCGCCGGGGGCGATGTCCAGGGCGCCGTCAAAGCCGGCCCATTCCCCGCCATCAGCGATGGACCACAGCTCGGTCTGGTTGTCGCCCCGGTCGGCCCAGGTGCCGCCGATGGCGATGGGCTTGCCGCGCCAGGCGCCGAGCTGGCCGTCGTCGGCGCCGTCTCCAGAGGCCCCGGACAGCCACCCACCGCCGGCGGTAGCCGTCGCGGTGGTGGTGGCGTCATTAATGTCGGTGCGCTCAGGTGCCGTGGTGCGGGTCTGCTCCCCGGTGGGTGAGGTCGTCGAGGACGCGGAGCCCAGCTCCTGCTGCTCGTCCTCGTCGTCGGGGACCGGCACAGGGGCCGGCTGCTGCTCGCGGGTGGTGGTGGTCGACGTCGGGCCGGCGGTCGGCTCCGCAGCCGCCTCCGCGGTGGGCTCGGCGGTGGGCTCCGTGCTCGGCTCGGCGGTGGACGTCGAGGCAGGGGCACCGGCCCGCTGGGTCGCGGTGGGCTGCGCCGAGGGAGTCGAGGTCGCTGCGGGGGTCGACGTCGACGCGCTGCTCGCCGTGGCGGTCGCTGTAGGAGCCCCGGTCGGGGCGGCCGACGGGGCGGCCGTGACCTGGCCCTCGCCGGCCGGCAGGGTCGACGTGGCGGAATCGGTGGGGGAGGCGCTCGGGCGCTCGACTCTGTCCGGGTCGGCGGTGATCCCGGCCTGTGCCAGCGCGTCAGCGTTGTCTCCGGCTCGGGTCATTGCGTCGATCGCCTCGTCGAGCTCGGCGTCGTCGGCGGCCGTCCAGGTCGGCTCGTCGCTCTCCTCGCCGTTCGCCTCGACGCTGCCGGCGCTCGGGGAGGCGGACGCCGTCGTCCTGGTCAGCGCGGTTGCGGCCGAGGTTGGCGTCGCAGAGGGCCTGGCGGTGGCGGTGCTCACCGGCGTCGCGTTCGAGGGGACGGAGGCAGCGGGCGTGATCGTCGAAGCACTGGCCCGTCCCGAAGGGGTGGTGCTTGGAGTGGTCGTCGGCGCTGGCGCTGCCACCGCCGGGGCCGCCGAGGCGGTGGGAATCGGCGTCGAGGTGCTGGCCTGCCCTGTGGCGAAGGTGCTGGACGCTGCCGACGGCGCGGCTGTGGTCTGCGCGGGCTGGGCCTCGGTGGCGGTGGGCTCGTTGGTGACCACTGCGGCTTGGCTGTCGCCGTCGACGATAAGCGTGGCCGTGACGGGCCCCTCGGCCTCGATGTGCAAGGTGGCGCGCACTGGGGCCGCTGCGGGGGTGGGGGTCGCGGTCGGAGTGGCCGCAGTCAGCGCGATGTCGGACTGGCGTCGGGGGAGGTGTCCGCTGGCGGCGACACCTGCGGCGATGACCGTGGCGGCCAGCAGCGTCGTCCCACCCACGCGGGCGACCTGTCCGCGGTCGGTCCAGCGCAGCTGCCGCGGTAGAGATGCCTCGCCGCTGGTGATGTCGAAGGCCTCCGTCGAGGCCGAGGGGCCCGAGGCGGCCGGGGGTGTCGGCGTGGTGAGCCCGAAGCTGTCATCGCTGAGGCGAACCGCCCCCTCGGGCGTGACCATCAGCTGGCAGTAGCCCTCGGGGTCGTGGGCGTCCACGCGCACAGCCCTGCCGTGCACGCGAGCCACGTGCTCGGCCACGTACGCCAGGGCCTCTGTTCTCGCGAGCTCCAGGGACGTCGCCTGGACCCGGTGGTGCTCGTTGTCGACCCGGACGATGCCTTGGCCGGTGGGAAAGGCGACGACGGAGACGAGCGGCCAGCTGGGAAGGGTCTTCATGCAGTCCTCACCAAGACAGAGGGACGTCATAGGCGATCTGGCCGGCGCCGGTGCCCGCGTGGCTGGCGACGTAGGTGCGCAGGCCCTGAGCGAACCCGGCGGCGGGTCCGCTCTGGCTGAGGTGGGACCACTCACCGATGACCAGGGGCTTGCCCTGGCTCTCGGCGTGGAGGCGGTGGGCCTCCAGGCCCACCGGGGCGCCGAACCGGTCGCGCTGAGGCAGTCCCGCGACGAAGTCGTCGGGGGAGTGCTCAGCGCCCTCGTCGCTGGCGATGTAGTAGTCCACGCCGAACAGGTCGACGTCGTCTGCGCTGGGGATGGCGTCGGTCCAGGCGGCTCCGAGGCCGTCGGACTGGCGCGCGACACAGAAAACGAGCCGGGCCTCGGGGAAGACCTCGCGCCGCAGGGAGCTGTACAGGCTCCACGCGCGACTGAAGGGGGTCACTTCCTCCTGGCGTACCCGCCAGGGGTGCCAGGGAGCGTTCCATTCATGGGCGAAGCGGATGTAGGTCGATCCTTGGCCCGTACGAAGTTCGCGCAGGTGACTCAGACTGGTCCGCCAGCGGTCCGCGTAGGTCCCCTCGGCGGCGGCCTGCCAGGACTCTCCGTCCTCGATTGCTCCCACAGCGATGTCCAGGTCGCCTGCGTGGGAGTGCAGTGCGCCGCCGGGGCGCAGCGCGGAGAGCTGGATCTGCTCGGTGCTGCTCTCCGCCCATGCACCGACCGGCCGGGTCAGAGAGGTGACCATCGCGCGCAGGGTGGCGGCGGCCGACACGTCGCGGCTACGGCGGAGCTTCTTGGTACTGCCCACCAGCAGGAGGCTGCTGGCGATGCCTCCGGCGAGACCACCAGCGCCGTCGCTCGAGCCCTCGCCTGTGCGCGGCTGAGAGACCGTCGCCATCGTCGAGGTCAGGTCAGCTGCTGGGAGGTCGGTCGGCTCGGCCCATAGCGAGGGGGCCTCACTCGGCTCCGCAGACGGCGTTGCGCTGGACGGGTCGGTCAGCGTCGACGTCGACGCTGCAGTCGGCTCCGCCCGCAGCGAGGGGGCCCCATCCGGCTCCACGGACGGGGAGACGGTCGGCGTGCTCGACGGCTCGACGGTCGGCGTGCTCGACGGCTCGACGGTCGGCGTGCTCGACGGCTCGACGGTCGGCGTGCTCGACGGCTCGACGGTCGACTCGGCAGTCGGCTGCGTCGTCGGCTTCGCGCCCGGGACCACCCCAGGCACAAGGTCCCCGAGGTCAGGCACGCCGGCGCTCGGCTGCGTCGTCGGCTGCGTCGTCGGCTCGCCAGTCGGCTGCGTCGTCGGCTCGCCGGTCGGCTGCGTCGTCGGCCCTGCGCTCGGCTGCGTCGTCGGCTGCGTCGTCGGCTGCGTCGTCGGCTGCGTCGTCGGCTCGCCAGTCGGCTGCGTCGTCGGCCCTGCGCTCGGCTGCGTCGTCGGCTCGCCAGTCGGCTGCGTCGTCGGCTCGCCGGTCGGCTCGCCGGTCGGCTCAGCGCCCGGGACCACCCCAGGCACCAGGTTCCCGAGGTCAGGCAGACCCGGCAGACCCGCACTCGGCTCCGTCGTCGGCTGCGTCGTCGGCTGCGTCGTCGGCCCTGCGCTCGGCGCCGTCGTCGGCTCGCCGGTCGGCTCCGTCGTCGGCTCGCCGGTCGGCTCAGCACCCGGCCCGGTCGTGGGCTCAGCGCCCGGCTCAGGCTGTTCCTCCGGCGCGAGAGCATCTGCGTCGTCCGCAGCAGCGGGCGCATCGGTGACCGGGGGAGCGGTCAGTAGCTTCTGGCCGGCAAGGATGAGGTCGGGGGAGGGCAGCGCGTTCAGTCCAGCCAGCTGCTCGACGCTGGTGCGGGTCCGCTCAGCGATCTCCGTCAGGGTGTCGCCCCGCTTGACCGTGATCTCCTCCCCGGCCGCGGACTGCTCGGGCGCAGCCTCGGCGGCGGGGGCATCGCCATCTGAGGCAGCCGGCTGCTGCTCCGCGGTGTCCGACTCGGCGGCCGCGCGCAGGGCCGGACCCGCCACGACGAGCTCCTGACCGGCCTTGATCTCGTCTGCGGACGGCAGGTCGTTGGCGGCCACCAGGGCGGCGACGCTGGCGCCGACCTGGTCGGCGATGGCTCCCAGGGTTTGTCCGGCGGCCACGACGATCGACCCGTCAGCAGCGGGGGTCATCTGTGCGCGGTGCGGCTCCTCACGGCTGCTCTCCACACGCGGGGTGTCCTGCCGCACCGGCGCGGGGGTGGAGCGCTGCTGGGCTGCCTGCTCCGCGGCCTCCTGCACGGCAGGACCGGCAACGACGAGCCGCTGGCCGGCCTCGATCTCGTCAGCCGAGCGCAGGTCGTTCGCGGCCACCAGGTCCTCGACGCTCTCGCCGACCTGGTCGGCGATGGCGCTGAGGCTGTCCCCGGCCGCCACGGTGATGGACCCGTCAGCCGCGGGGGACGGCGAGGTCGTGCGTCGAGGCTGGTCCGGGTCGGCATTGGCCGGCGCGCTGGTGTCCTGCGGCTCGCGGCGGTCATCGCCAGAGGACGCTGAAGGTGCCGCTGACGGCGCCGAGGACTGGACGGGGGAGGACTCAACAGCGCTCGGCGCCGATGTGGGCGCCTGCTCTCCGGGGGTGCTGACCGGGGCAGTCGGTGCCGTGGGCGCCAGCGCGTCCGGGGTGGTCTGGGGTGCTCCCGAGGACTGCGGAGCCACTTCGGTCTCCTCGCCGCCGCTGCGCGGGGACGCGGTAGTGCGACCACCCGTAGGGCTCTGGCCGCCAGCACTGCCGCCCGCGGAGCCCTCAGGTGCAGTGTTCGCGCTGGATGGGGCCGGGGTGGGCTCGGGGGTGGCGGTAGTGGCACCGGTGGGCTCAGTTCCCAGGCCGAGCACCGTGGTGATGGGGGAGATCGACTGCGGTACTGCCAGGGCGGCGATGACCAGGGCGGCCAGAGCGGAGGTGGAGCCGATCACCAGCAGCTGGTTGCCCCGACCCGCGTGCTTACCCGCCGGTCGCTGGCGGGGGGCCGACTTCTTGCGGGGGCTGGCCGCCATGACCACGGGGACGACCGGGGGCTCCTCGGCGCGAGTTGATGTCGGTGCAGCGCCGTCGGGAACGCGAGTGACGTCTCCGTCCAATCCGACGATGACCTGAGTGGGGTCCGCCGTGGGGTCGATGACGTCGGCGCGTACGGGCCGCCCCAGCGGCACGGCACCGTGCTGGCGGATGTGCTCGAAGGACAGGGCACGCACCGCAGCCATCGACTCCGCCCGCAGGGGCCACTGCTCGGCGTCGATCCTGACGTTGGCTCCGCCGTGCTCCATCAGCATGACCAGCACCAGAGGCCACGTCGGCACATCGTGCGAGGGGTCGTGCACCCCTGCGCCGTTGGGCTCCTCGACCTGGCGGTCCTCGTCGAAGGGGTCGTACTGGCCCTCGGGTGCGCCTTCCTCACCTGCCTCCTCAGGCAGGGTCGCCAGCACAGCCAGCGGCACCTCGCCGTGCGCCGAGACGCGCAGGGGCTCCACGGTGCCGCACTGCGAGCAGCTGGCCGCGATGACCTCCTGCTCCTCCCCACAGGCACGGCAGGGCCCGGTGAACTGCGCGAGGTCTTCATCGCCGGTGATGGTCCCCTCGGAGCTGGGGACCTCCACCACGCCGTCGGGGCGGACCGCCAGGTCACGGGTGTCCGTGGCGCCCGTGGCATCGGTGACGCGTAGCAGGACCGGACGTCCCAGCTGAGCGGCGATGACGGCCGCGACGGCGATGACGCCGGCGCGCAGACCCGCGTCGGTGGGAGCACCACAGGTCAGCACCGACTCCCCGATGTCCAGGGTTCCGGTGTGGACCTGGCCGGAGTCGACCTCTGTGCCGTCGAGGCTGTCGCCAGCGGCGACGAACTCCAGCCGCGGCTTAGGGTCGACGGTCTGGTGCATGGGCGTGCTGCCCCCTTCGGTTGTGCTCACAGGCCACGCGCGACGGCAGCACCAGCAGAGAGCCAGGCGCGTCGGGTGGCCGGGCGCAGGGCGTCCAGCCGGAGCTGGCCCTCGACCATGGCCGGGTCGAACGGGATGGTGACGACGGTGCGGGCCTGCTTGGCGAAGCCACCGGCGACCCGCTGCAGGTCCGCCTTGGTGGCGTTGCGGTCAGCCTGGCTGACGATGACGACGGCGTTGCTGGCCAGCTGAGCGCGGTGCGGGTCGCGCTGGGCGAGGGTGTGCAGCAGCAGCGATGCGACCTCGGCGTGGTCGTCGCGGGTGGTGGTGACGACCACCAGCTGGGCGGTGTGGTCGACCATGCGCCGCCACATCGGGTCGGACTCGTCGTTGCCGGAGTCCATCACGATCAGCCGGTTGTACTTGCTGGCGACCTCGTGGATCGCGCTGACGTCCTCCGGACTGATCCGCTGCTCATCGGCCAGCAGCATCGGCTGGGCGCGCAGGACCGCGTAGCGGTCCTGGGTCTGGTGGTGGACGAAGGAGGCCAGGTCTCCAACTTGCGCCTGGCGCTCCAGCAGTGAGGGGACGGCGGGCAGCAGGTCCATCAGCGTGGCGTCGTGGAAGCCTTGCTCGGTACGCCAGCCCAGGGTGCCGCGGGTCTGGTTGTTCTCCCACGTCAGCACCCCCGTGCCGCCGTAGCGGGCAAAGACGGCTGAGAGCAGCGCGGCGGTGGTCGACTTCGAGCTGCCGCCCTTGGAGTTGACCACCGAAACCGTCCGCGGCCCTCGCCAGTGAGCGGCGACGGCGGCGATGTCGGCGCGCTCGGCGGCCTCACGCGGTCCGGGTGCCTGGGGCAGGCCCATCCGGGTCAGCAGTCCGCGCCAGCCCTGGGTGGCCGGGCTCCGGTCACTGTCCGGGCGCAGGAAGGAGGAACGGTCCTCCGTCGAGGGGGCCGCAGCGGGCTGCGCGACCTGGTGTGTGGCTGACCGTGCAGGCGGCTGCGCGGCCGACTGCGCAGCCGGGCGGGTAGAGGAGGACAAACCCGGTTCAGCCGTGGATTGGATGGCCGGGCGAGACCCGTGCGCTCGGGGCGCCGTCGCGTCAGGCCGGTCGGCGAGCTCGATCGGGCGACCTGGGCCCTCACGCTGGGCGCTGGGCGCTGCTGCGGCAGGGCGTTGCTGAGTCAAGTCTGCAGCGCGGGCCAGGGAGACCGCCCGCGGGGACATCCGCGGGGTCGTCTCGATGCTCGGGTCGTTGGACTCGGCTGGTCCCCCGGCGTACTGCGGGCTGGCCATCGTCTACTCCCAGGCTAGGCCGATCGTCGTGTGATCCTACCTAGAACAAGTACCGGTGACTCAACTGACATAGACAGGCGCGGGCTGCCGTCCCGGGGCCACGTCGCCTCCGAGGTCGACCCACGGTCCCGAGCGTCCAACGGGGCTGCCACCTGCGCTGGTTCGTCATCCGGGGCCAACACCGCGTCTTCGATCCTGCTCAAATGGGGTCAATGCGGCGCCCGTGACGTGAGTGATCTCGCCTCCCCGGGTCTCATGAAGGGTCGGGAGCCACTCGAGGGAGGGGTTGCCGATGCCCCGCCCTGGCCCCCGAGTAGTGCCCCCAGTACGCAGGCTGGGCCGCTATGGTTTTCCTACAGAAACGGTCCAACGGAAGGACGGTCGTGGAGAGCTTGCTTGATCGACTCTCTCGGCTACCGGTCAGCGTCATCGCTGACCATCTCCCCGAGGCCTTCGGCAGCAGGGAGGCCTGACCGGCATGCTCACCACCGTCCTGAACCTGATCGTGCAGTTCGTGACCGTGGGCGGCGGCCTGTGGCTCGTCTGGGGCGTCATCGTCCTGGCGGGGGGCCTGCGCAACCAGGAAGGTCCCCAGATCCAGTCCGGCATCTGGCAGGTCGTCGGCGGCGGGCTGATCATCGCGGCGGCTCAGCTGTTCAACACCATCGCTGTGCCCTGACGCCCCAGGCATCACCCGGAGGCGCCCGTGGACCAGTTCATCATCGCCATGCTCAACACCCTGTCCCAGGGTGCTAGCGCCGGGACCACCGATGACCTGCTGCTGAACCCTGCGGCCTACAACGCCACGCTGTACCAGGCCGCCGTCGACCTGCACCAGGCGGCGGTCGTCCCCATCACTGCACTGGTCCTGGCGATCATCGCCGTCCTGGAGTTGGGCAGCAACGCCGCTCGCATGGACTCCGGTGACGGCCAGATGGGCGTCCGCCAGATCACGGTCACCCTGATCAAAGTCGCCATCCTGCTGACCATCACCTCACAGGCCACGCTGTTGCTGGGCGGCATCGACGAGGTCGTCACCCGCATCGCCAACAGCGCCAACGGCCTCAACGTCGGCGCCGGCACTCCCACGACTCCCCTGGGCGACCAGCTGACCGACCAGGTCGAGTCGCTCGGCATCACCGACCAGCTCACCGTGCTGATCATCCTGCTGATCCCGTGGCTGGCCGTCGCCATCATCTCCGGAGTTGTGATCGCCATGATCTTCGTCCGGTTCTTGCAGCTCTACCTCATGACGACTTTCGCCTCGCTGCCCATGGCCTTCTGGGGGCACCAGGAGACCAAGAGCATCGGCACCAACTACGTCCGCGCCTACGCCGCCATCGCGCTGCACGGCGCCGTGCTCATCATCGCCATCAAGCTCTACCAGGCCTCGATCGGCGCTCGCCTGACCCAAGGGATCACTGTGGCGCCCGACACCGACGTCTTCGCCCTGGTCACCGACAACATCGGCCAGTTCTTCCTGGGCCCGCTCATCCTCGGCCTGCTGCTGTTCGGGTCGGTCAAGGTCAGCCGCGCCGTCGTCGGGGAGGCCTGAGGTGGCACTTGAGGTCAAGGTCTACCGCGACATCCGCGCCTACGAGGCGAAGGTCCTCTTCGGGTGCTCTTGGCGCCAGCTGGCCGTGGTGGCGTGCGCGTTGCCGGTCATGGCGCTGTTCACCTGGCTGCTGTGGGGCACCGGTGCCAACGGCTACCTGCTCTGGCCGGTCCTGGTCCCCGTCGTAGCCGTGGGCTGGTGGAGGCCCAGAGGGCTCAAGCCCGAGCGGTTCATGCCTTACGTCTTCGAGCGTTTCGTGGGAAAGAAGGTGCTGGTCCATGAGTCCGGTGATGCGCAGATCGAAGAGGAACGACGTCGCCAGCGAGACTCCCAGCGCCCCGACGTCGCCGAACTCGAAGGACGGGGCCTCCCTGCCCGGGCGCTGGGCCCGAGCCGCCCCGAGCCCCAGCGTCAGCCCCGCGGGCTTCGGCGCTCGGCGTAAGCCCTCCGCCCTCTCAGACGGCTCCGCGACCAGCACCTCAGGCGGGTCCACCGACCCCAACGGAAAGGCCAACGGCAGCTCCGGCAAGCGCAGCAGAGCGCGCAAGACCAAGATTCCTCCGACCGGCGGCGCGCTGCGCGTGGTGCCCTACGAGGCCATGCTCCCCGACGGTGTCGCCTGGCTCGGGGAAGACGCCTGGTCCATCAGCGCTGAGGCTGGAGACATCTCCTACCTGCTCAGCCCCGAGGAGGTCCAGACCGACATCCTCAACCGCTGGGGACGCTGGCTGAACGGCTTCGGCGGCGCCGTCGCCCTGCACATCACCATCGTCAACGAGGTGCGTGACTCCGACGCCTTCGGCCGCCTGGCCCGCATGTCCTACGCCGGTGAGGCCGAGGACGACCTTCGCGAGGACTTCAACACCCACATCACCCGCAAGCTGTCGACCTCTCGCGGCAACGTGCTGACCAGGCGCTACATCACCTTCACCCTCAAGGGCGAGAAGAACCGCGAGCAGGCCTGTGAGCGCCTGCACCGCACCATCACCGACGCCCAGGCCAGCCTGCGCCAGCTCGGCTGCACCGTGCGCCCCCTGGGACGCGCCGAGCGCTTGGAACTCCTCGCCAGCAAGACCCGCCGCGGCGAGCGCTTCACCTGGACCCCTGACCACCCCACCCTGGAGGCCGTCGCGCCACGCAGGGTCGAGGTCGCGCCCAGCCACCTCGTGCTGGGCGAGGGAGCGGACGCCTGCTTCCATGCCAGCGTCTGGGTCGGGAGGCTGCCGGCGTGGCTGTCTGACCGCCTCATCAGCGACCTGGCCGAGATCCGAGGTGACCTGACGATCTCGATGCACCTGCAGCCCTACGACAACGCCGACGGGCTGGACCTGGTGCGCGGCCAGATCGCCAACCTCGAGATGCAGTACATCAACGAGAAGAAGCGAGCCGCCAAGAAGGGCCTGGACGCCGACCAGGTCCCCCACGGGCTGACCACTGCCCGCGACGAGGCCAAGGAGCTGCGCCGGGAGCTGGAGTCCAGCACCGAGCGCCTGTGGTCGACCTTGACGACTATCGGGGTCACCGCCCCGACCAAGGCCGCGCTGGACTCCCTGGTGGAGATGGTGACCACCACGTTGCGCTCGCACAGCTGCGGCGGTCAGCGGCTGACATGGATGGGTGTCGACGCACTGCGCACCGAGCTTCCGCTGGGGTACCGAGCCCTGCCGATGGAGCGCACCTTGACCACCGGTGTGGTCTCAGCGATGCACCCCTTCACCACCCAGGAGCTCATCGACGCCGGCGGCATCTGCTACGGCATCAACGCCCGCTCCGGGAACCCCGTGATCGCCTCCCGCGCCGAGGCGATCAACGGCAACGGGTTCATCTTGGGCACCTCAGGATCGGGCAAGTCCCACGCCAGCAAGGCCGAAGCCCTCTCGGTACTGCTCACCACCGACGACGACGTCATCATCATCGACCCCGAGCGGGAGTACGCCGCGCTCACCGAGGAGCTGGGCGGACAGCGCATCGCCCTGAGCGCTGACGGACAGACCCACATCAACGCCATGGCCATCGACCTGGACAGCGCCGCGGAGAACCCGATCCTGGCCAAGGCACACTTTGTCCTGGGCCTGGCCAAGGCGCTCATCGGTGGCGCGGACGGCCTCAGCCCCGGCGAGCTCGGCCTGATCGACCGCAGCACCGTAGAGCTGCTGCGCGCCTACGCCCTGGACCCCGAGAACCGGACCCCACCGACCCTGACGGACCTGCGCGATGCCCTGCGCGCCCTGGAGGACCCCGAGGCGCGCGGCCTGGCGCGCTCTCTGGACCTCTACACCGACGGCTCGCTGGGCTCGTTCAGCAGGCAGACCAACGTCCGCCTGGAGGGCCGGCTGGTGTGCTTCGACATCGCCGATCTTTCCGCGGAGCTCAAGACCATCGGCATGATGATCATCCTCGATCAGGTGTGGCAGCGCGTCACCGCCAACCGCGCCCGCGGACGACGCACCTGGCTGTACGTCGACGAGTTCCACATGCTCTTCCGCAGCGCCGACACCGGCGAGCACTTCCTGACGATGTTCAAGCGCGCCCGCAAGTGGGGCCTGATGTTGACCGGCATCACCCAGAACATCGAGGAGCTGCTCGGCTACCAGAACGCGCGCCTGATGCTCGCCAACTCCGACTTCCTGATGCTGCTGAACCAGTCGGCCACCGACGCCGACGCCGTGCGAGACCTGCTGCGCATGTCCGAGGAGCAGCGCGACCTGTTCACCGGCGTCGCTCCCGGCACCGGCCTGTTGAAGTCCGGCAACGCCTTCATCCCCTTCGACAACCAGATGGAACGCACCGGGCGCCTCTACCGCCTGTTCAGCACCAAGTTCGCCGAGACGGCCTGACCCGATGGCCGCACCGCGCCCCAGGGGGCAGTTCAAGCTCAGCTTCCACGAACTGAACGTCGCTGCCGGCGCTCGACGCATCGCCCCGGTCAGCACCGCCATGGCCTCTAGTGCTCGCGGTGCGAGTGCCGTAGCCGGCCTGGCGCGCGCTGAGGAGCCCTCCGGCACTCACGACGGCGACAACGACCGCGGGCAGGACCTCTCTGTTGATGCGCTGCGCGTGGGAGCCGGCGCAGCCAGAGTCGCTTCGGGAGCCGCCGAGCACCGCATCCGCCGGGTACAGCGCAACGCCGGTGAAGGCGCCGAACGCATCCGCACCGCCGCAGCACCGAACACCCCAGCTTCCCCGGGCAGCAGTCCTCGAGCGGGTGCGGTGCCCACCGCGCGCAGCGCTGGGGCCTCGACCGCCAGTGCCCCCACGGTGCCCGGGACTGCTCCCGGCACCAGTCCCGACACCAGACCCGGCGGCAGTCCCGGCGGCAGTCCCGGCGGCAGTCCCGGCGGCGGTCCTGGTAGCGGTCCTGGCAGCGCTGCCGGCACAGCCGCAGCGGCGCCCCCGGGCACTGATCTCACCTACGGCGGCACGACCCCGACGTTGCCGCGCATCCGCTCCCGAGTCACCAGCAGCCCAGTCGGCAGCGCGCGCACCCCCTCTGCGCGCGCGGTGTCCAGCCGGACAGGCACCCCCGTCGGTCCCCGCCTGATGCGAGGGCCCCACCTCACGCGACGCAGCCCCTTGCTGCGCCGCACCCGCGCGGCCGCCGCCGGAACGCCCGGCACGGCCAGCCGGGTCGCGGCCCTGCTCAGTGGAGGCGGTCGCACCGGTGGGATCTTCGTGGCCCGCGCCGCGGCCGTCATCACCCAGCGCATCGCCGCTGTGATCGTCTCGGTGCTGGCCGCAGTCACCGGCGTCAGCTCAGGAACCATCATCGTCGCGGCCGTCGCTGTCGTCGCCGTCATCGCTGTCGCGCTGGCGTTCCTGCCGCTGATGAACCAGACCGCCCAGCAGCAGGCCACCTCCGGCAGCCTCACCGGAGCGTTGGCGGCGACCGGCACGGAGGTGCCGCCGGACCTGGTGCCGCTCTACAACGCTGCCGGGACGCTGTGCACCCAGATCCCCGCCACGCTGCTGGCCGCCCAGGGCAAGCAGGAAAGCGGCTTCAACCCCGAGGCCACCTCTCCCGTGGGGGCCCAAGGCATCTCCCAGTTCATGCCCGGCACCTGGGCCACCTGGGGCGCGGACGCCAACGGCGACGGCCGCGCTGACCCCTTCGACCCGGCCGACGCCATCCCCGCCCAAGGCCGCTTCATGTGCGACCTCGCCGCCAAGATCGAACCCCTGATCGCCAGCGGCGCGGTCCAGGGCGACGTCCAGCTCCTGACGCTGGCCGCCTACAACGCTGGCCTCGGCAACGTCACCAAGTACGGCGGCGTCCCACCCTTCGCCGAGACCCAGGCCTACGGCCCGCGCATCCTGGCGCTCGCTCAGACCTACGGCGCGACCCTGACCACCACCGTCGGGCTGCCGGGTGGAGTCGCTGGCACCGGCGACTACGCCGCAGTGATTGACGTGCTCACCGACGCCCTCGGCACCCCCTACGTCTGGGGCGGTGGGGGCGTCAACGGACCCTCCAAGGGCTTCGGGCGCGGCGCTGGCACAGTGGGCTGGGACTGCTCGAGCTTCATGCAGTACGGCTTCTACCAAGCCACCGGCGGCGCGCTCACCCTCCCCAGGACCGCCGCTGCCCAAGCCAGCGCCTACCAGGGCAACGCGGTGCCGGCGGACCAGCTACAGCCCGGTGACCTGCTGTTCTACGGCGGTATTGCCAGCGCCAACCACGTTGCTATGTACGTGGGCGACGGCAAGATGATCGAGGAGCCGAGGACCGGGCTGGCCGCACGGATCACCACAGCCCGCATGGACTTCACCCTGGCCGCGCGGGTGCCGCTGCCATGAGCGACAACGAAGGACCCCGCCCCATGAGGACCACACCGACGGTCCCTGCTCGCCTGTGGGCTCCCAGACCCACCCGAAGTGGCGACCGCGCTGCCAGACCGGCTCGCACCACCACTGCCCTGGCCCTCGCCCTGGGGGCCGTTCTCACCCTGAGCGCGTGCGGGTCACCCGACGCCTCGGACCCCACCACCACCTCGAGCACAGCGATGAGCGCCGCCTCCAGCAGCAGCGAGCCCAGCATCCCCACCGGCGGGACTACCAGCGCCTCCAGCACCCCGGCCACCACCTCGGCCGCCACCGGCGACGCCACTGCGAGCGCGAGCGGCAGCGCCAGCAGCCAGGCGGGCACCGAGACCCTGACCGTGCCCGCCGGCAGCCGGCCGCCGCAGCTGACCTGGTCCAGGACCGCTGACCCCGACGTCATCGCTGCCACCTTCGTCGCGGCCACCTGGCAGATGGACACCACCACCGACACCAGCCCCAGCGCAGCCCAGCAGCGAGCCGCGCAGCTCAGCACCGAGACCCTGGCGGCCACGCTCGCGCAGGCCCCCGTCAGCAGCGGCGGGGCGGCGTGGAGCGACCTGGCCTTCCGCAGCGGCTGGACCAGCGTCGAAGCAAGCTCCACCAGCACCCCAGACGCTCCCGACAGCGACACCGAGAGCTACCGGCTGGTCAACGCCACCATCACGGCTCACGGCTCCGACGGCTGGACCAGCGCCGACCTGTTCCCGCCGGTGGTCGTCTACGTCTCCCTCGTGCCCGATGGAGCTAGCTGGCGCGTCGAGGACGCCACCACCTACTCCTCATGACGACCTCCCCGCAGGCGAGACCTCAGATGACACCTCAGATGACCCAGCAGGCGACTAAGCAGACGAGATGGCAGGAGCCGGCGTGAACGCCCCCGAGCCCATGCGACCGGCCTCTGACCTGCCCGGTGCCACCCCGGGGCCGTTCGAGGGGACCAGTCCAGTCCAGCGTCATCACCTGCACTTCTTCGTCCAGGACGCAGGCGAGGGCCGCGCGATCTTGCGTCTGAGCCCCGCTGAAGATCGCCAGGGTCGGTCCTGGGACTGCCGCACGACGGGGGCCGCCGAGCGCGTGGCTCTGCGCTACGCCGCATCCGTGGCTGGCGAGAGCGGCCTAGCCCGCGTCGTCATCGAGTCCGAGCAGGACCGCCACCTGTGGGACGTGAGCGCCGCAGGCCCGCATCCGGTGCCAGCCCAGCATCCCGGCAGCAGCTCCGGCCAGACCACCTCGCGCTCCACCTCACCGCCGACCCCGGCCGCGCAGCCTCCCCTGCCGCCACCGGCGCTGTCCCCGCCGCCCTCATCACCGCCGGCTCCCAAGCGTGAGGTTGAAGACCCCTGGGTCTCCAAGCCGCGCCGCCTAAAGATCGTTCCGCCGCTATCCGCCCCGGCCGAGCCCCCTCCCAGCCAGGTGGACGTCAGCGAGGCAGCACAACCTGTTCGAGCAGAGACCCCCGCCGCGGATCTGCGTGACGACCCGTCGTCGGCGCCCACCGGCGCGCCTGGCGGGCAGCAGGCGTCAGCGGCCCCGCGGTCGATGCAGGAGCAGCTGCTCGCCTCACGCAACCGCTTGGCCGGTGCCAGCGCCCGGGTACCGCAGCCGGACTGGGACAGCATCGTCAAGGGCACTGATCCCACCCCTGCCCCGGCCGCGCCCCCGCTGGGGCGCGAGCCGCGCCCCAGTGACCTTCCGACCGCCGAGGTCATCGTGCGACAGACCGCCCCGGGCACCACCAGCGTCGTCGTCGACCCCGTGGTGACTCCGGTGATCAAGCCAGAGGCCCCGCCCGCCGCAGACGCCAGCCGATGGGTCGTCGCTTCCGCCGTCTCTGCGCCCCTGAGGGACCCTGTCGAGCAGAGGCTCGGCGGTCCCTTCGACGACCAGCTTGACGACCAGCTCGACGATTGGCTCGACGACGACCTGGTCGAGTCCGAGGTCATCACGACCGGTCCCATGCAGCAGCCAGCCCCCAGCGCCCTCCTCAGCGCTCCCGCACCGCAGTCCTCTCCCGCCTCGCAGCCTGCACCCGAGCCGCTGACCAGCCCAGCCCCGGCTGCCCTGCCCGCCCAGCGCGGCTGGCGGGGACTGCTGGTGCGAGCCGGATTGCGCGTGGGCCCGGGCGCCGCCGAGCGCAGCGAGCGCGCAGACCACGCCGCGGCCCGACGGTTCTGGACAGGGCCGCGCACCATCGCCGTGGTCAACCCCAAGGGCGGTGCAGGGCGCACCCCCACGACAGCGATGCTGGCAGCGGTCTTCGCCCGCCACGGCGGCGCTGTGGTGGCCTGGGACGCAGCCGCCGGCGCCGGCACGCTGGGCTGGCGCACCCAGCACCGCCAGCACGACGCCAGCGCCATCGACCTGCGCGACCACCTGGACGACTTTCTGTGGACCGACGCGCGGGCCAGCGACCTCATGTCCTTCGTCCACCACCAAGACGAGGACCTGTACGACGTCCTGCCCGGCCGTGCGATGGCGGCCGGCGCCCTGGATGAGTCCTGGAGTGCAGCCGACGTCGCTGAGCTCCACGGCCTGCTTGCCACCTACTACCGCCTGGTCGTCGTGGACACCGGCGCCAGCGCCGAGGACCCCGCCTGGCAGGCGGCTGTCGCCGCCGCCGACCAGCTCGTGGTGGTCGCCACCCCCCACCCGGCCGTCATCGCGAGCGGACGGCGTCTGCTCGAGGCGCTGACTCACCGCGGGGGCCACCATGCGGCGCTGGCGCGTGGCGCGGTCGGTGTCCTGACCGAGGCCGAGCCGGGAACCCACCGCGCCGCCGTGGCCGCAGCCGCCAGCGGCCAGCTGCTTGCGCCAGAGCAGGTCAGCGTGGTCCCCCACGACCCCGCCATGGTCGACGGCGTGCTCACCTACGACCGCCTTCACCGACGCACCCGACGAGCCTGGCTGCGTGCCGCAGCGATGACGGCGGCCGCCATGCCCGAGCACTCTGACGTCGTGGTGGGCGACCTTGCCTGAGCCGTCGCCACGGCCGCGGGTCATCAACGCTGGCCGGCAGTCGTGACGACCGGCGTGCGGGCGCCCGATGTGACCCTGCGTAGCCTTGACGTGCCTAGAACGACCCGCGGGCCGGTGACGTCCCCGGTGACGTCCCCGTTGACGCCCGCCTGCCCAGGATCCGGAGAACGACCCTGTGAGACCACCGGCAACCGGTCAACACCGTCGCGCCGCGGACCAGTTCTTGGCAGGTCGATGGGCCCCACCAGCGCCTAGGCTTGAGCACCTGACAGCGGCTCTCGGGCAGCCAGTAGATGCAGAGGTCAACAGCGCGGTGAGCCGGGGGTGACGGTGACGTCAGACGAGGTGCCCCGCCGCCTCCCCCTGGGCGAACGCATCCGCATCTGCATGGAGCGCGGAAGGCCGAACCGGGACGTCCCGTGGTCGCTGCAGCAGGTGTGCTCGGCCATGGCCGAGCACGGTGTGAGCATCACCCCCTCTTATCTGTCGAACCTGCGTCGGGGTGGTCGCACCGAACCCAGTTCGACGGTCCTGCGGGGGCTGGCCAAGGTCTTCGACGTCCACTGGACCTACTTCATGGCCGACGACGAGGAGGCAGCAGCCGCCGAGCGCCAGCTGCGCCGCCTGGAGGAAGCCGGCCGAGCAGCCAACAGCGCCGCGGTGAGCCTGGGTTCTTATGGCCAGAGCGCTGAGGGCGGCCAGCTCAGCTTGGCCGAACGCCTGGAGCGGTGCTTTCAGGTGATGCACCCCCGTGACCGTGACGCCTTCACCAACAAGGAGGTCGCCGAGGGTCTGCAGGCCCACGGGGTGCAGGTCTCTGAGCAGTACGTGCACATGCTGCGCACCGGAGCGCGCGACAACCCCACCATCGGCGTGCTGCGTGCCTTGTCCCACTTCTTCTTCGTGCCCCCGACCTACTTCTTGGGATCGGACCAGGAGATCGAGGAGATCGACGCGCAGCTGGCGTACCTTCAGGCCGTCCGCAGCCCCGAGGCGAGGGACTTCATCCTGCGCGCCGGTGAGGCGACCCCCGAGACGCTGCGGGCGGTGGCTCACCTGCTGACCATGCACAACCCCAGGGATGACGACTCCACCGGAAGCGGGCCCCGTGAGCACCCGCATGCTTGACCCGTCCAAGCAGATGGCGGGACGGGCCCCCACCTTCTGAGGCACCGCTGCTGCGGGGTGCCCGACACCCCTGACTGCGCCCTCCCCACCTGACGCGCCGTTCGCTCGAGCGGACCGCGCTTGCGCTGCCGGCGGCGCTGCCACTGCGCTGCGTGATGACCCCGGGCACCCCACCAGGATTCTTTCACTCTCTGTATTGGCTGGTCAGAGGATCAAGAGCCCACAAGGTGGACGTCGAAGAGGCGATCTAGTGTGGGCGACTCAAGTGCGTGGGGAGCGACTCTCTGGGGAGGGGTGGAGCGTGAGTCTGACGGGTGATGAGGCCACCGAGCGGCGCTGCCGCGCCCTTGCAGCCTCCGTCAAGCTGCCCCAGCCCTTCACAGTCCCGGGGCTGCTGGAGTCCGTCGCGCAGATGACAGGCAAGCGGGTCATCTCTGCCCCCCCACCCTCTATGGGCCTGACGGTCTCGGGATGCACCGAGCACCTCGGCGACGCCTTTCGCGTGCAACATCCCGACGGGGACGACACCTGGTCGCTTCTGGTGACGTGTCACGAGGTGGGGCACATCCTGGCCGACCACCTGCTCCCGCCCGGGCCCGCGGTCCGCCGCAAGCACGAGAGCAGCACCGAGCTCTCTCACTTCTCTGAGCACCCGTGGCTGGACTACGCCTGTCGCAGCGACTGCTCGGATCAGAACGAACGAGAGGCCGAGACCTTCGCGGCCCTGCTGGTGAGTCGCATCACCGAGCAGATCAACGAGGAGCAGCGGTGGGTGACGCGCAAGGCGGTCACCCCCACACAGCGGCGTGTCATCGGACGCTTCGAGGACATCCTCGGCGGCAGGACCCGCGGCGATGGCTGACACCGCGGCCGCCGACCCCCAGGCGGTATGAACGCCCAGCTGAGTGGCGTCCTGCTCGACGTCCTGTTCCTGGGGGCGCCGCTGCTGCTGGCGTGCGCCTCGGTGGCCACCATCCGCCGCAGCTCAGGAGCAAGCGGCGCACTGAGCATGCGCGTCGGCCTGGCTGCCGTGGGAGTGGGCACCACCTTCCATCACCCCGGCGTCCGCGACGCGGTCACCGCAGCCCTCGGTGCCCCCCTGATGTCCACCGCGTACCACGCGGCCTTCCTCATCGTCGGCATCTGTGTTCTGGACGTCCTGGCCGCGGGACTCGGCCGGTCCGAGCGACGGCGCCGTCGGCAGCTCATGATCGGCGTCGCCGCCTTGATGCTGTTGGCGCTGCCATGGGTGCTCGACCCTCCCGGCCCCCACGGTACGAGCGCGCTCTACGGGCCGGACTTCTTCAACGACGGCTGGCAGACCGCCGCTCACGCTGGAGTGCTGGTGACCTTCCTCGGGTGGGCAGAGATCAGCCTCCTGCGCCACTGCCTGAGCAGGGGCCTGCCCATCGCTCGCACCGCGGTCGGCGTCAGCCTGCTCCTCATCGCGGCCACCGCCGCCTGGGCGCTGGTCTGCCTGGGCACCGCGGCGATCACCTCAGCGCTGTGGTCGATCGGTCTGGGCGGCGCGATCTCCGCCGACCTCTACAACGCCATGACCGCCGGCTCGATGGGCCTGGCCACACTCTTCGTCGCCGCCGGCGCGGCCTGGGCTCCCCTCGCCAGTGCCTGGGGGCGATGGCGAGGCGACCGAGAGCGCAGGAGGCGCGTCGACGTGCTCCTGCCGCACTGGCAGGACCTGCGCGAGGTGCTGGCAGACCACAGCCCCTTCACCCCGGGCATCCGTGAGGCACCCCGTAGCCCCGAGCAGGCCAAGCTGCAGGAGCTGCTGCTGTTCGGCGAGATCAGGGAGGCCCACTGGCGGCTGTACGGACTCGTCACCCAGGACGAGGTAGAGGCGTTCCTCAACGAGGCTGAGACCCTGGGCCTGTCTGCACTCGATGTCATGGCCTACGCAGACCAGTGCTGCTTGCACCTGGGCCTGCAGCGCTGGCGCGCGGGCCAGCGGGCCGTACGCGGCCGGCGCACCCAGCCCACGGCTCCCACAACGCACCGGGCGCTGGTGGAGCACCTGCTGCGAGGGAGCCAGATCCAGCGCCGTCTGGTTGCCGCACACGGGGAGAAGCGATGAACGCCGAAGGTTCGGGTCAGGTCGACCCGCCAGAGGGGGCACCGGGGTGCCTGACCAGCGAGCGGCTGCAGCACGCACAGGCCACCTACCGCGCCCTCGTCCAAGAGCACTACCCGGTGGAGTTCAGCATCGGCCACCGCCTGGCCTACCTGCGCACCTACGCCTCCCCCAGGGTCGCAGGCCTGCTGGTGCAGACCGGCCACGTCGCCCACACCCCCCTGAAGCGGGCCACCGACACCGGCCTGTTCATCTACGAGCTCATCCACGCCGGGTTCGACAGCGAGACCGGGGAGCACGTCGTGGCCCGCCTGCGAGCGATGCACCTGAGGTGGAAGATCAGGAACGAGGACCACCTGTGGGTCCTGGGGACCTTCGTCGTCCTCAGCCTGCGCCTCATCGACCAGGTCTCCCACCGCCCCCTCAGCGAGGACGAGCGCCAGGCCACCGTCGACTTCTACCGCGAGCTCGGCACGCGCATGGGCGTGCAGGACGTCCCGGCCGACTTCGCCACCTTCGCCGCCACCTTCGACGCGTACGAGCTGGCCAACCTGCGTCGCTCCCCCGCCGGCCAGCAGCTGCTCGCGGCCACCTGGCGAGCGGCGCTGTCCACGATGCCCGCGGTCCTGCGTCCCTTCACCGGTCAGGCCATCGCCGCGCTCACCACCGAGCCCGCGCGGACCGCTCTGGGTCTTGACCGACCGAGTGCGCTGACGAGGTCAGCCGTCTTCCTCGCGCTGCGCACCCACTCGCGCACGGGTGTGCTCGCCAGCACCGCACCGCAGTTCACCCCTGGCGGACCCCAGGTGGTCTACCCCGGGGGTTACCGCCTCGAGCAGCTCGGCCCCGACGACGCTGAGGATGCGCAGCGGTCCCTCGACTGACCCGTCGGTCAACGAGCACCGGTAGCGCGCCAAGTCGTGAGGTCCTGAGCGGTACGCCCTCAACAGAGGTGATCGCCGACCGTCGCAGAAGGGATCGCTGGCCGGACTCGTTGGCCGAGCAGCGGCTCAGCCCTCTGCGTAGAGGCGCGGAGGATCACCACAGCGTTGCGAGACCCATGGGCGCCGTTCAGCTGATCGGCGCCCTGTCACCTGCAGCGATGAGCGAAGCCCTGTCTTGACACCACCCACCGTGACAGCGGCTGTCTCACTGCGCTCCCAGTAGACACCCTCGGGGCGCATCCCGCTGATCCCTGACCCACGCTCGCCCCCGGTGCCGACCGTGAACTCGGCCGACATCTGAGGGCATCGGCAGTCCCAGCAGGTGGGACGGAGCACTGCACAGCACATGGCCGGTGCTGTTCAGGGCAGACCGCACCTGTGTGCGCTGCGACCCCCACCGCGTCCTTGACCCTGCCGATGGATGCGGTGGCAGCTGCCCGCTCACGGGCCTTCGTAGAGCAGGCGCACTGCCGCACCCACGCTGCCTCGGTGCTGGATGACGCGCGGCTGCTGATCAGTGAGCTGGTCAGCAACGCGGTGCGCCACGGCAGCCCACCGATCACCACCGAGATCGAGTGCCGCGGGTCGGCGGGGTTGCACGTGCGTGTCAGTGACGCTGCTCCGGGTGCGCCGGTGGTGCGCGATGCGGATGACGATGCCGTCAGCGGTCGGGGGATGCGGTTGGTGGACCTGCTGTCCTCGGCGTGGGGTGTGGAGCCGGGTCAGGCTGGCAAGGCCGTCTGGTTCCAGCTGGGTCCTGCAGGATCCTGCTGAAGGAGCCGCTGCTTGGGGGATGGGGCCTTGCGCAACCGTGCACCGGAGGCCGGGAGGTTCTTGGGGCGCTTTACCGGCCGCCGGCTATTTTCGCCGCCGTAGGGATCACTGTCCGAGCCGCCCTGAAGCCTGCCTCGACCACTCTTCCGCGCGGCCGAATATGACTTAGGGCCTCACCGACCGACCATCTGGCCGGTCGGTGAAGCCCTCACGATCAGCGGGCGCCAGCGTCCGCCGGCTGCTGCTGCCACGCGCTCCACCCGGCGTAGCTGCCCTCCAGCTGGACCACGCGGTGCCCGGCGCGGCGCAGGGCGCTGGCCACGACGGCGTTGCGCATCCCGGACTGGCAGTAGGTGACCACCGGGGTGCCCGAGGCGGGGTCGGGCAGCTGGTCGGTGTGCCACAGCGCCCGCCCACCAGACAGCTGTGTGGAGCCGGGCACGTGGCCGGCGGCGTGCTCGGTGCGGTTGCGGACGTCGACGACGGCGGCGCCGGTGGCGGCGACGAAGTCCTCCAGGGCAGCGGGGCTGACGGTCTCTGCGGGTGCGAGGTCGAGCCCGTCCAGGGTGGTGGTGTAGCCGGTCAGGGCGTCCACCCCGACGCGCACAAAGTGGGCGCGCAGCTCCTCGGCGGCCTCGGCGTCGGCAGCCAGGGCCACCAGCGGGCGGTGCTCGGTCTCGGGGTCGTAGACCCAGGCGACGTAGCTGGCGGCCTTCGCGGCGCCCGGGACGTGCAGGGCGCCGGCCGGTGAGCCGGCGCGCACGGCGGCGGCGTCGCGGGCGTCGAGCAGGACCGCCTCGTCGGCGTCCAGGCGGGCGCGCAGCGCCTCGCCCTCGACGCGCTCCAGCGCCGGCAGCGGGCCCAGCACGACGGGACCCTGGCGGTTCTCGCGCTTCATGCGGGCGAAGTAGGCGTGGGCGTCGGGCTGGCCCTCCAGCAGCTCGGCGACGAAGCCGGCCTCGTCGTCCTCAGCCAGGTAGCGAGCCCACCAGGCGTACAGGCGCTCGTAGCCGACGGTGGTGGAGGCCACCGCGCCGAGCGCCTTGCCGCACGCGGAGCCCGAGCCGTGGGCGGGGTGGACCTGGACGTGGTCAGGAAGGGTCAGGAAGACGCGCTTGAGGCTGGCGAAGAGGTCCTTGGCGCCCTGGTAGCGGGTGTCGAGGCCGCCGGCGGCCTCGTCGAGCAGGTCCGGGCGCCCCAGGTCCCCGGCGAAGACGAGGTCACCGGAGAGCAGGTAGCCGGGGGCGTCGGTGAAGGCGCCGTCGGTGAGGGTGAAGACGAGGTGCTCGGGGGTGTGCCCGGGGGTGTGGCGGGCCTGCAGGACGAGGTTGCCGACGCGCAGCTGGTCGCCGTCGTGCAGGCGCTCGGCGGCGAAGCCGTACTGCCAGTCCGCGCCGCCCTCGCCGGAGACGTGGGCGGTGGCGCCGGTGGCGGCGGCCAGCTCGCGGGTGCCGGACAGGTAGTCGCCGTGGATGTGGGTCTCGGTCACGGCGGTGATGCGCATGCCGTGCTTGTCGGCCAGCGCCAGGTAGTCGGCGATGTCGCGGCGGGGGTCGACCACGACGGCCTCACCGGTCTTCTGGCAGCCGATGAAGTAGCTCGCCTGGGCCAGGTCCTCGTCGTAGAGCCTCTCGAGCAGCACGGGTTCCTCCTGTGGTTCCGGTCAGCGGATCGGGCAGCTGCTTGCGCAGCCCCCATCCTGTACGTACATTTACTTCCAGCGCAAGGTGCGTACATTCCATTCCGCTCCTCGCTCCGATCCGCACCGACCACTGGTCGCACACCGACGAAGGGATCCGCTCCGATGAGCACTCGCACCCCGGCCACCCGGCTGCACCCCGCCCACCTGAACACCGACGCCCTCTCCGACCACCTCGTGCTGGATGTGCGCAGCGAGGCCGAGTTCGCCGCCGGCAGCCTGCCCGGCGCCCACAACACTCCCTTGGACCGGATCGAGCAGGCCCTGGCCGACCTCGAGCTGGAGTTGGCCCAGCGCGACGTCGTCCTGGTCTGCCGCTCCGGCGCCCGCGCCCAGCGCGCGGCCGACGCCCTGGCCACCTCCGGAGCGAGCTCGCTGAAGGTCCTGGACGGCGGGCTGGAGGCAGCCTCCAGCGCCGTCCAGGGCGCCGGCACCTCGCAGGCGGTCCCCTCGATTGGCTGGTCCACCCCCGCCTCCGAGGCCGGCTGGGGCATGGAGCGCCAGGTCCGCCTGGTGGCGGGGAGCATCGTGGCCACCAGCATCCTCGCCAGTATCTGGAAGCCCAAGGCCCGCTTCGTGGCTGGTGGTATCGGCGCAGGTTTGACCTTCGCCGCGCTGAGCAACACCTGCGCGATGGGCGCGGCGCTGAGGCGGCTGCCCTTCAACCGGCCTCGCGCGCCCCGCTCATGAACGCGGCGCCCACGACACCCGGTCCCGCCGACGCGGTCCTGCCCGAGCGGGGAAGCGGCACCCCGGTGTGGGCCCAGGTCCAGGCCGACGTGCGCCGCCGCCTGGACGCCGGAGCCTTCGCCGACGGCGTGCCCGGTGAGAACGCCCTGGCCGAGGAGTACGGCGTCTCCCGCCAGACCGTGCGCCAGGCGCTGCGGCCCCTGCGCGAGGCCGGCGCCCTCACCGCCCAGCGCGGACGCACCTCCCGCGCGGTCGGCATCACCCAGCCGCTGGGGGCGCTGTACAGCCTGTTCGCCTCGGTGCGCGCCACCGGCATGACCCAGCGCAGCCGGGTCCTGGCCCTCGACGTCGTCACCGACGGGGGCGCCAGCGCCGCCCTCGGGCTGCCCGCCGACGCCGAGCTGGTGCACCTGCGGCGGGTGCGCCTGGCCGACGACGTCCCCCTGGCCCTGGACGAGGCTTGGCTGCCGGCGGCGCGCACACGGGCGCTGCTGCAGGCGGACTTCACCGAGACCGCCCTGTACGACGAGCTGGCCCGCCACTGCGGCATCCACGTGCGCGGCGGCGCCGAGCACCTGCACGCCGTCGTCACCACCCCGGCCGAGGCCGCGCTGCTCGGCGTCGCCCCCGGCAGCGCGGCGTTCCTGGTCGAGCGCCTGGGGTGCTCGGAGGGCACCCCCGTGGAGCACCGCCGGTCCCTGGTGCGCGCGGACAGGTTCAGCGTCAGCGCCCACTTCGCGCCCAGCTCCGGCTACCAGTTCCAGTTCGACGCCGAGCGTCCTGGGCGTCCTGACGGCCCGGCCGCCAACCCCGCCCACCACCACGCCCCCACCCTGCGAGAGGCCCTCTCATGACCAGCCCTACGAGCCCCGCCAGTTCCGCGCAGCAGCTCCCCGCTCCTCAGCCGAGCGTGTCCGCCCGCACCGCCGCAGACCTCGTCGCTGGCGGTGCCCTGCTCGTCGACGTCCGCGAGGACGAGGAGTGGAAGGCCGGTCACGCCCCCGACGCCGTCCACGTGCCGCTGGGGGCCATCACCGCCGGGCAGCGCCCAGCGCAGGTCCCCGACGGCGCCGACGTCGTCGTGGTGTGCCGCTCGGGCAAGCGCGCGGCGCAGGCCGCCGACCGCCTCGCCGCGGCCGGGGTGGCCGTGCGCAACCTCGACGGCGGCATGCAGGCCTGGCAGGACGCCGGGCTGCCCGTCCGCACCGATAGCGGCGCCCCCGGCACCGTCGCCTGAGCCACTCACCTGCGACCGCCCCGCCACACCCTCTCGACGCCTCACCAGACCGAAGGACAGACCGATGACCGCTGCGCTGATCGCCGTCGCCCTGGGGGTGGCCGTCGGTCTGGTCCTGGGGGTGCTGGGAGGAGGCGGGGCGATCCTGACGGTGCCCGCGCTGGTGTACCTGCTAGGCATGCCCGCCGCTGAGGCCACCACCGCGAGCCTGGTCATCGTCGGGGTCGCCGCAGCCACCAGCAGCCTGACCCACGCCCGTGCCGGGGCGGTGCGCTGGGGGACAGCGCTGGTCTTCGTCGGTGTCGGTGTACCCGCCACCGTGGCGGGAGCGGCGCTGAACCACCGAGCGCCCGCGGCGGTGGTGCTGGTCAGCTTCGCGGTGGTGATGCTGGCTTCGGCGGCGGCGATGGTTCACCGGACTCTGAAGCGCCCCGCGTCCCCAGCTGTTGTTCGGCTGCTGGCCCCGGCTGGCCGGGTGAGTACCGCGGGAGGCGGGCTCGTAGCTGACGGCGCTGTCGGCGCAGAAGGCGCTGGAGGTGCGGTGGCCGTGCGCGCACCAGCAGCGCCGCCTCGCACACCTGCCCGTCAACCGCTCACGGCCCGGCGCCGCAGGGCGGTTCCGGTCGCCTTCGCGGGGCTGGTGGTCGGTCTGCTGACGGGGTTCCTGGGTGTGGGTGGGGGCTTCGTCATCGTGCCCGCGCTGGTGCTGGTGCTGGGGCTGTCGATGCCGGTGGCGGTGGGCACCTCGCTGGTGGTCATCGCGCTGAACTCGGGTGTGTCCCTGCTAGCGCGTGCCGGCACCGCGCACTTCGACTGGGCGGTCATCGTGCCCTTCACCGTGGGAGCGGTGGCGGCCTCGTTCGCGGGTCGGCCGCTGGCGGCGCGGCTTTCTCCTCGCGCTGCCAGCCTGTCCTTCGCTGGACTGCTGGGGCTCGTCGCGGTCTACATCCTGCTGCAGTCCACGAGCGTCCTCGCCTGATCCCGGCCTGCTCTTGAGGTCGAACCCCGCCTCACCTTCGAAACCTGAGGGTGTGTCGTACGGGGACCGCTCACCGCCCGCCCCGGTGCGCGTCGCGATGCCCTGCCGCTCATGGCCGCCGTCTGTCGCAGATGGGATCGCTCTCCGGACACTGACCTGAGCCGTCGTCCGTCGAGGTGACTCAGCCGAGGCGGTCGACGAGCTCCTCGACGCGGGCGGCGATGTCGTCGCGGATCAGGCGCATCCGCTCCGTCCCCTCGACACCGCGGGTGGAGGGCTCATCGGTCTCCCACACCTCCACCGGGGTCCCGTCGACGGGCTCGACGTGGGCTTCCTTCCCGAGCACGACGACGAGGTCAGCCGCGCGCACGTCGTCGTCAGTGAGCTGGTGGATGCGCTCAGTAGAGATGTCGACGCCGACCTCGGCCAGGCTCGCCACCGACTGGGCGTTGAGCTTGTCGCCGGCCTGGGTGCCGGCCGAGGAGACCTGCAGATCCAGGCCCCGCTTCTCGGCGGCGTGGCGCATCAAGCCGGCTGCCATCTGAGACTTGCCGCCGTTGCGGACGCACACGAAGAGCACGCGCGGCGTGTCGGTGGTGCTCATGCGCGAGCCGGCAGCAGCTCGGCCAGCAGCGCCTCGACGCGGCCGCGGATCTCATCGCGGATCGGGCGCACCGCCTCGATGCCCTGCCCGGCGGGGTCAGCCAGGGCCCAATCCTCATACCGCTTGCCCGGGAAGATCGGGCAGGCGTCTCCACAGCCCATGGTGATGACCGCGTCGGAAGCCTCAACCGCTTCGGTGGTCAGGACCTTGGGCACCTCGGCGGTGATGTCGATGCCGACCTCTGCCATCGCGGCGACGGCGACGGGATTGATCTGGTCGGCGGGCATGGAACCGGCCGAGCGAACCTCGACGGCGCCGCCGGACAGGGCGCTCATGTAGCCAGCGGCCATCTGGGAGCGGCCGGCGTTGTGCACGCACACGAAGATCACGCTCGGGCGGTCAGTGGTGGGCGCGGTGGTGGGGTCGGACACGGGAACTCCTGGTTAGTGGTGGGTCAGCAAGGTGGGGCGGCTCAGCGGGCCGCGGTCGGCGCGATCTCCTCGACCAGTGCGCTCACGCGCCGGGCGATGGCGTCGCGGATGGCGCGCACCACGGCCAGGCCCTGGCCGGCGGGGTCGGCGACGTCCCAGTCCAGGTAGCGCTTGCCGGGGTAGATCGGGCAGGCGTCCCCGCAGCCCATGGTGATGACCACGTCGGCGGCCTGGACCACGTCGTCGGTCAGCGGCTTGGGGAAGGCCAGCTCCTCGGGGTCGGTGCTGGCAGCCCCAGCACCAGCGGCGGGTCCGAGGCCGACCTCGGCGAGAGCCTGCAGCACGACGGGGTCGACCTGGGCGGCGGGCAGGGACCCCGCCGAGCGGACGTGGACACGTCCCTTGGCCAGGTGGGCCAGGTAGGCCGCGGCGATCTGGGAGCGGCCGGCGTTCTGGACGCAGACGAACAGGACCTCGGGTACGTCCTTGGCCCAGGTGCCCTTGGCCTGGGCAAGGGCGGTCAGGCGCTCGGTGGCGAAGCGGCAGGCCAGCACCGGCACGTGAGTCTTGACCTTCGCGGTGCGCCCGAGGGCGGTGTAGGACTCGAAGACGATGCGCTCGATGGTCTCGCGGCTGACCACGCCGGCGAAGCGGGTGGTGAGGTCATCGACGTGGCGGTCCAGCACCGCGCGGGGGTCGATCAGCCCCGTCGCGGTCGAGACGGGAACGGTGGCCTGGTCGGTGCTCATCGGGTGCTCCCAGAAGTCGTCGAGGCAGTCGAGGCAGCGATGCGAGGGGCAGGGACGGTGGGGTCGTCGGGGAAGAAGCGGCGCCCGGCCCACAGGGCGACGTAGACCAGCGCGACCAGCACCGGGACCTCGATGAGGGGGCCGACGACGCCGGCCAGGGCCTGGCCGGAGGTGACCCCGAAGGTGCCGATGGCCACGGCGATGGCGAGTTCGAAGTTGTTGCCCGCGGCGGTGAAGGACAGCGTGGTGGTGCGGGCGTAGTCCAGCCCGATGAGGCGGCCGAGGAGGAAGCTGCCGCCGAACATGAGGACGAAGTAGGCCAGCAGCGGCAGCGCGATCCGCGCCACGTCACCGGGGGCGGAGGTGATCGCATCTCCCTGCAGGGCGAAGAGCAGCACGATCGTGAAGAGCAGCCCGTAGAGGGCCCAGGGGCCGAGCTTGGGCAGGAAGCGCTGCTCGCACCAGTCCCGTCCCTTGGCGCGTTCGCCCAGGGTGCGGGTCAGGAAGCCGGCGACGAGCGGGATGCCGAGGAAGACCAGCACGCTCACGACGATGGCGACCACGGAGAAGTCCGCACTCGTGGTGGGCAGACCGAGCCAGGCGGGCAGCACCTGCAGGTAGAACCAGCCCAGGGCGGCGAAGGCGAGGATCTGGAAGACGGAGTTGATGGCCACCAGTACCGCGGCGGCCTCCCGGTCGCCGCAGGCCAGGTCGTTCCAGATGAGGACCATGGCGATGCAGCGGGCCAGGCCGACGATGACCAGGCCGGTGCGGAACTCGGGCTGGTCGGGCAGGAGCAGCCAGGCCAGGGCGAACATCAGCGCCGGGCCGAGGACCCAGTTGAGGACCAGGGAGGCGATGAGGAGCTTGCGGTCGCCGGTGACCCTGCCGAGCTGGGTGTAGCGGACCTTCGCCAGCACGGGGTACATCATGATCAGCAGGCCGAGGGCGATCGGCAGGCTGACCGAGCCGACCTCGACGGCGGACAAGGCGTCGTCCAAACCGGGGACCAGCCGGCCAAGGGCCAGACCGAGGACCATCGCGGCGATGATCCAGACCGGCAGGAAGCGGTCCAGGGTGGACAGGCGAGCGAGCACCGGGGCCTGGGGCCCAGCGGCGGGACGCTCGGAGACAACATCGCTCATCGGGTGGGGTCCTCGTACTTCGTTGGCTGAGGGGTCAGCTGGTCTGGGCGGTGGGCTTGGTGGCCTTGACGATCGCGCCGTGCAGGCCGGGGGCGACCTCGTGGGTGAAGTCCACGCTGGCGTCGGTGAACCCGGCCGCTGCCAGTCCCTCGAGGTACTCACCGCGGGACAGGGCTCCAGCGATGCAGCCGACGTAGGAGCCGCGCTCGGCACGCTGGTCGGGGGTGACATCGTCCTCGGCCACGACGTCGGAGATCCCGACCCGTCCGCCGGGGGCGAGCACGCGGTAGGTCTCGGCGAGGACGGCGGGCTTGTCGGTGGACAGGTTGACCACGCAGTTGGAGATGACGACGTCGATGCTGGCGTCATCGAAGGGCAGCGCCTCGATGGTGCCCTCGCGGAACTCGACGTTGCTGACGCCAGCGGCGGTGGCATTGGTGCGGGCCAGGTCGAGCATCTCGCCTGTCATGTCCACGCCGTAGGCGAAGCCGGTGGGCCCGACGCGCCGCGCGGAGAGCAGGACGTCGATGCCGCCGCCGGAGCCCAAGTCCAGCACGCGCTCGCCGGGGTGCAGGTCGGCGACCGCGGTGGGGTTGCCGCAGCCCAGGGAGGCCAGCACCGCCGCTGCGGGCAGGTCGGTGGTGGAGGCGGAGTCGTAGAGGGCTGCGCCGAAGCGGTCATCGACCTCAATGGCGGCAGCGGGACTCGGAGCGCAGCAGCTGGCCCCGTTGGGCTCCGAGGCGGCGCGGGCGGCGTCGGCGTAGCGGGCGCGGACCTGCTCGCGCAGGTCGGCGTCGTCGCTGTGGTGCGTCGTGGTGGTCATGTCCGTCCTCCTGGGCAGGCCCCCGCAAAGGTGGCATCGACGATCATCGATGCCGACCCTGCCACGGACATGGACGATCGTCAATATCGACAGAAGTGAATGTCTGGTGACAGACTCCAGCGATGGCCACCGCTGTGCAGATCGCCCCGTCCGCGCGCTCGTCGAGCGAGGGCGCGACAGCAGGCGTTGCCTGCTGTGCTCCGCTGGCGCGCGAGCCCCTCGGGGCCGAGGACGCCGTCGTCCTGGCCCGCACACTCAAGGCCCTGGCCGACCCCGCGCGGCTGCGACTGCTCAGCCTGGTCGCTGCCCACGAGGGCGGCGAGGCCTGCGTGTGTGACCTGACCGAGCCGCTCGGCCTGACCCAGCCCACCGTCAGCCACCACCTGAAGGTGCTGGTGGAGGCGGGGCTGCTGACCCGGGACAAGCGGGGTGTGTGGGCCTACTACGCCTTGGTCCCCGGCGCCCTTGACTCCCTGGCCGGGGTCCTGACCACCTGCTGATCAGCCCGAGGGACCGGGGCGAACGCGGCGGAAGGGGAACCTGGCGATGGGCGGCACCGACGTCGGTGGCAGTGATGTGGCCGTCCGGCCGATGACCGCGCAGGACTGGTCGGCTGTCCACGAGATCTACGCCTCCGGCATCGCCACCGGCCATGCCACCTTCGAGGCGTCCCCGCCGAGGTGGGAGGACCTCGACGCCGCCAAGGCGCCCGAGCACCGCCTCGTCGCCGTCGACGCCGCAGGGCGAGTGCTGGGATGGGCAGCCGTCGTGGCGGTCTCGGACCGCTGCGTCTACGCCGGGGTGGTGGAGCACTCCGTCTACGTCGCCCCAGACGCGCAGTGCCGCGGAGTGGGCCGGCTGCTGCTGGACGCGCTGGTCGCCTCCACCGAGGCCGCCGGCGTCTGGACGATCCAGTCGGGCGTCTTCCCGGAGAACACCGCCAGCTTGGCGCTGCACGCCGCCGCCGGCTTCCGCACCGTTGGGGTGCGCCAGCGGCTCGGGCGGATGAGCCACGGCCCGATGGTGGGGCAGTGGCGAGACGTGGTGCTGCTCGAGCGCCGTAGCGCCTCGCTCTAAGCCTGTTGCACCCAGGGACCGCTCTCCGAACGCCTGCACGTCTGATGAGTGGTGATCCACACTCAGTGGCGTGAGGGAAGGTCACGGCTACCGTCAGGAGTTCCTGCTCGCACTCCGTCAGATCGCTGAAGAGGAGGGCAGCCGTGACCCCAGCGCACCCGAACTCGTGGCGTGCGGTGCCTTCGGTGAGCGGGACGTGGTGGTGCTGTATCGCGAGTTCGACGGCGGTCCCATCCTCGGCAGGCGCTACAACCTGCAACTGCACGTCAGCCTCTTCGCGCCGACCCCTCCGCCACCCGTCTTGGCGGAGATCGTCTTTTGGGACGACCTGTGGGACCCCACCGGTCGTGGAGAAGTCCTTGACGTCGGCTGGGCTGACGGCCTGGGCGCCGAGCGACGCCTCATCCAGTGGGTGGGCGCAGCTGAGCGGCTTGAGGCGTGAGCGGCTGTGAGGGGGGCAGGAATCGGTCCGTCGTCTCGCTGACGACCGGTCACCGGACGACGTGAGGCCCTCGGGCCGCTTCACCGGCCGACGCCGCCAGCCGTCGCAGGTGGGATGGCTCACCGGATTGGGCCGACGCCTTCTCGGCGATGTCGCGGTCGCTCACGTCCGTGGTGCTCCACCAGCAAGGGCCAGCAGCTCTTGAGCGGGACCGCTCAGGCGCTGCCCGTGCGGCCACACCGCCCTCAGCACCCGGGTCAGGTCCACACCACCGACCTCGACCTCGACGAGACGACCAGCAACCACGTCGTCGCGCACGGCTTGCTCGCTTAGCACCGCCGGACCGGCGCCGCTGGCCACGGCCGCGCGGATCGCGCTGGCGGTCGACAGCTCCAGCAGCGGCACCGCACTGACCGGCTCACCCAGGGCTGCGTGCAGCGCGGTCTCGAGGGCGGCGCGGGTGCCGGAGGTGGGCTCGCGCTGCACCAGCCGCGTCGTAGCCAGCTCGGCTGCGCTCACCGGTGAGCGGCGCCGCGCCCATGCGTGTGCAGGGGCGACGACGACGACCAGCCAGTCACGGGCCACCACGCGCGCGTTCAGTCCCGCGGGGAGGTCGGGGCCTTCGACGAACCCCAGCTCAGCCTCCCCGGTGAGCACCGCGGCAGCGACCTCCACGGAGTTCATCGCCCGCAGGCTCACCTGCGTCTGGGGGCGCTGCTGGGCCAGGCGCACCAGCCACCCGGGCAGCAGGTGCTCGGCCACGGTCATGCTGGCGGCCACCCGCAGCCGGCTGGCGCCTTCCCCGCGCAGTGAGCTGGCGCCCGCGTCCAGCGCCTGTGCGGCTGCGAGCACCTGCTGCGCCCAGCCCGCCACCAGCTCCCCGGCCGGGGTGAGGGTGGATCCCCGGGGGCCGCGGACGATTAGCGGCACCCCGATGAGCCGCTCCATGGTGCGGATGCGCGCTGAGACCGCGGGCTGGCTGATGCCGTGCTCGCCCGCGGCGCGCCCCAGGCTGCCGGTGGCTGCCACCCTCAGCAGCAGCTGCAGGGAGTCCAGGTCGGGGACCCGTTCCAGCGCCACCGGCTCACGGTAGCCGTCCGGAGCCCCACCCATCAGCGCCGCTGATGAGCTCAGCAGGAGAAGACCCCTACTGGCGCAGCGGGCGCACGACCACGCTGGGGGAGGCGCACCACGGTGCTCGTCGTCACCACCAGCCCTGAGCCGGGCGCGAACCGCGGTCGCGGCGACGGCGGCGGAGCTGACAGCAGTGGTGCAGACGACAGCGATGACACGGGAGCCGCACCAGCATGATGACCGCAGGACCAGGCAGCAGCACGACGAGCACCCGCGCCGGGTTGCTGGCCCGGCTGCCGGCGCAGCGCGACCTGCTGCCCGGGCTCGCCGTGGTGGCGGGCGCCACGGCGCTCTCCTTCGCTGCCGCCCACCTGCTGCCGGGGCTCAACGCTTCGACTGCGGCGGTGGTGCTGGGTGCGATGCTGGCCAACGCCGGCCTGCACGGCGCGGCGCTGCGCCCGGGGACGGCGTTCGCCGCCCGGCGCCTCCTGCGGATCGCGGTAGTGCTGCTGGGCCTGCAGCTGGCCCTGCCGCAGCTGGCGGCCCTGGGCCTGAGCGGACTGGCGGTGGTGGTGATCACGGTGGCGGTCACCTTCACCGGTACCCGCTTGATCGGCCGCTGGCTGGGGGTCCCGCCCGCACGGGCCCTGCTGGTGGCGACCGGGTTCTCCATCTGCGGTGCCTCGGCGGTGGCGGCAATGAAGGACGTCGCCGACGGCGATGAGGACGACACCGCGGTCGCGATCGCGCTGGTGACCCTTTGCGGGAGCCTGGCGATCGTGTTGCTCCCGCTGCTGCGCGGGCCGCTGGGGCTGGACCCGGCGGCATTCGGGTCCTGGGTGGGTGCCAGCGTCCATGACGTCGGTCAGACGGTGGCCACCGCCTCCCGGGTGCCGGGGGCGCTGACGGCGGCGGTGGTGGTCAAGCTCAGCCGGGTGGTGCTGCTGGCGCCGCTGGTGGCCGGGGTCGCTCTGGCCCGCAGCCGCCGCGCTGCGGCCTCAGGCACCGCGGTCGCGGGCCGGCGACCTCCGCTGGTGCCGCTGTTCGTGGTCGGGTTCCTCGCCGCGATCGCGCTGACCAGCACCGGGTGGGTACCGGCGGGGGTGCTGTCGGCGGCCAAGACCGTGCAGGAGGTGCTGCTGGTGGCGGCGCTGGTGGGGCTGGGCACGGGCATCCACGTGGCGGTGCTGCGGCGCACCGGGGGCCGGGCGCTGGTGCTGGGCCTGAGCTCGTGGGTGCTGGTGGCGGGGGTGGCCTACACGGGGGTGCGCCTGCTCGGCAGCTGAGCACCGCTGTGGGCAAACACCCAGGAGATGGCGATGAGTCGTGTGGATGCTCGGGACGGGGGTCCTCAGGTCTCGCGGGCGAGCGTGCACCGGGCGGCAGTACGCTCCTTGCGGCGATGGATCCCGCCGGGGCTGTGCACCAGCCCGAACCGCCACTCGGCTGATGGTTCCTGTCCGCTGGACGTGGGCAGGAGGACCATGTCTTCATCACCGATCCAACCACCGACCCGGCCCTCGACCGACCACCGTGACCACCGAGATCACCGCGACTCACGGCCCACCGTGGTCGTCGGCGTCCTTCCCGGCCAACTTGCGCGGGTGCTGCACGAAGCTGCAGCCCTGGCCCGTGACCTCGGCGGCTCACTGCTCGCGGTGCACGTGGACACCACCCACTACCGCCGCAGCGGCCCCGACGGCCAGGAGCACTGGTTTCCCATCGACCCCGACAGCGGTGGCGATGCCGCTGCCAGCGAGGACGGGAGTGAGGACGGGGGTGAGGGCGAGGACGGCAGCCGGGAATGCGCTGACCTGGACGACCTCGTCCAAGCGGCCGCCGGTGGCGTGCCTGTCACCACGGTGCACGTCACGGGCGACCCGGTCCGCGAGCTCGCGGCGGCGGCCGAGCGCGTCGACGCGCGAGTGATCGTGGTAGGTGCCGGTGCGGGGGGCTGGCGAGGATCGGTGGGTGAGGTCTTCAGCGGTTCGGTCGCGGTCCACCTGGCCCACCGCCAGCACCGCCCGGTGCTCGTGGTGCCCCACGGTGACGGCCTTGCGCACGAGAGGGCGGTGCGGCGGTGACCCCGCCCAGCAGCCCACAGTCCCAGCCCCAGCCGGTCGATCCCGACTCGGAGGTCACCGAAGCTGAACGGACCTCCCGGCGGCCGCTGCACCTGCAGCCACGACTCATCCTGTGGGTCGCCTCCGGAGGAGTCCTGGGGGCCGCCGCCCGCATCGGGGTGACCCACCTGAGCCCGGCGCCGGCGGGGTTCCCCCTGGCCACCTTCGTGGTCAACGTCGTCGGCGCCTTCGTGCTGGGACTGCTGCTGCAGGGCCTGTCCGATGCCGGGCCCGATCAGGGACGCCGCCGGTTGGCGCGGCTGTGGGCGGGCACGGGGTTCTGCGGGGCGTTCACCACCTACAGCTCCTTCGCCGTGGACACCGACGAGCTGCTGCGCGCCGGCCAGCTCGGCCTGGCGCTGGCCTACGTGGCCGCCACGCTGATGCTGGGAGCGGTGGCCACCCTGGCCGGTGTGGCCGCAGCTGGGCTGCGCCGGAGGCGGTCGGTGTGACCGAGCTCCTCGCAGCGCTGGCCGGTGGGCTGGGCGCTGCTGCGCGGTTCGTCGCCGACGGCGCGTTCACCGCGTTCGTGGACCGTCGCGGTGGGTCGGTGCTGCCGTGGGCCACCACCCTGATCAACGTCACGGGGTCCTTCGCCCTGGGGGTGGTCGTGGGACTGGTCACCGTCGGCGGCGCGCCGAGCGCGGCGGCGCTGATCGTGGGGACGGGCTTCCTGGGTGGGTACACCACGTTCTCCACCGCCTCCTTCGAGACGGTGCGCCTGGCGAGGCAGGGTCGGTGGCGCGCGGCGGGGGTCCATCTGGCGGTGATGGTGTCAGGGACGCTGCTGGCGGCGGCTGCGGGACTGTCCCTGGTGGCGGCGGTGTGAGCCGTGCCCGGTCCGGCTCGTGGTGGTCCGTCGCGGCTGCACCTCGGTGGTGAGAACCGGCTCGAGGTCGACCTGGTCCAGCAGCACGGCGTCGGTTGGGAGGAGCGCGACTAATACCCCCCAGGGGTATTGTCGTCCCATGCGGGATCAGCAGGGAGGGTCGGCGAAGCGCCGCCGGTCTCTGCGCGGGGCGCTCCTGCTGCTGGTCGTGGTCGTTCTGGTCGGTCTCCTGTCCATGCACACGCCGTTGGTGGGCACTTCAGACGGGGTGGGCTCTTCGAGCGCTCACGCCGCGACACCTGACCCGACACCTGCAGCGATGACCGAGGTGCAGGCCTCCCCACCCGTCCCCAGCCATCTCCTGTGGGCAGCTGCGCTGTGGATGGGAGCGAGGCCCACCGCGATCTGGACCGGTCCCGGGTCGGAGCCCTCGGCGGCAGCGCCAGCACACCCAGCAGGCGGCACCGATCACGGTCCCGACACTCACGCGCACGCCGTCGCGTGCGACCTCTTCGCGCCCCAGGTGAACGCCGCGATTGCGCTCGGGGCGGCCGTACTGGTCGCCGTCGTCCTGGTGGCCCTGCTTTCACTGCCCAGTGGTGCGGCAGCGGGCGGGTGGCGCCAGCGCCGGGGCCCGCCTCAGGGCCAACTGCTGGGTCTCTCCCTGTGCGTGATCCGGGTCTAGGAGCGGGCTCACCCCGCCCCTGTGATCCGCACACCCACATCTAGGAGAGTCATGCCTCGCACGAGTTGCGACCTGCGTCACCACCTCGCCCGCACCTCCGCCCTGCGAGCCCTGGGCGCCGGCGGCGGCGTCGTCGCCCTGGCGGTGGTCCTGGCCGCCTGCTCCGGCGGCGGACACGACATGGCCTCGATGTCCTCGGCCACACCCGGTTCGAGCGCGTCCGCCTCTCAGACGCCGATGAGCTCGGCCGCGGTCACGCCTGACCCGGCTGCCGTGGCCTCGGCCTCCTCGGCGGTCTCCGCAGTGCACAACGACGCCGACATCACGTTCGCCCAGCAGATGATCGTCCACCACCAGGGCGCGGTGGCGATGGCGGTGCTCGCGCCCGACCGCGCCGGGGACCCCGCGGTGCGTGACCTCGCCTCGCGCATCCAGGCCACCCAGACCCCTGAGATCTCCTCGATGACGGGGTGGTTGCAGGCCTGGGGCGCGCCGACGACGGCTGGCTCCGGCGGCGGGCAGATGGGCTCGATGGACCGCAGCTCCATGGGCGGGTCGATGGACATGGGCTCGATGGGCTCGATGGGCTCGATGGGCTCGATGGGCTCGATGGGCTCGATGGGCTCGATGGGTTCCATGGGTTCCATGGGCATGAGCGAGCAGGACATGGCCGCGTTGGAGGGGGCCTCTGGCGCGGAGTTCGACAAGCTCTTCCTGGAGCAGATGGCCGTGCACCATCAGGGCGCTGTCGACATGGCCAAGACCGAGCAGGCCGAGGGGTCCAACCCCCAGGCCATCGAGCTGGCCGGGGCGATCGTGACCTCCCAGACCGCGGAGATCGCCGAGATGGGACAGCTCCTGGAGTCTCTGTAGGGCGGAGCTGGGCACGCTGCTGAGAGACGGCAGTGAGATGCGGTTGGGAGATCACCTCATAGCCGCCTTGTCGACGAACCTCAAGCAGGGTCTTGGCCCTGCGCGCCGCCCGCTCGTTAGATCGTCGTCACGGCTACGCCTGACCCACCTCGACGCTCCGAAGAGCCTCATACCCGCGTGGGTGGCGGTGGTGACCAGAGCTGTGGGCCGAAGGCGGCCCTTGGGAGACCGTCGCCGTCGAAGGGAAGATGAGCACGCCCGCACCTCGGGTCGTCGCAGCACTCGGCTGCGACGACCCGAGGTAGCGCGTGCCGATGTTGACTGGCGAGGGAGGAGTAGGTATGACGGGCCCGCAGTCGACTGCCTGGGCGGAGGAGCGACGGGCCCGTGTGCTCGAGGCGCACGTGGCTGAGCTGAACGCCCTGGTGCAGACCTGGAGGCAGGAGGAACCGGAGCGAGTGGTCCCGTGGTTCGACCCGGCCGACGGCGGCACCACCGCCTCGGTGTTGCTGCTGCTGGAGTCACCGGCCCCCTCGACCACCTCCTCGGCGGGCTCGCACCTGTGTTCAGAGGACAACGCCGATGCCACGAACCGGCTCCTGCGGAGCCGGCGTCTGGCTGCGGGCCTGCCGCGCAGCGCCTGCGTGAAGTGGAACGCGGTGCCGTGGGCCTCCACCACGCCGCACCGCGCCCCCGACCTGGCCCGAGCTGCCTCCCGGTTGCGCCAGGTGCTGGCACACCTGCCGCGGCTGCAGGTGGTCATCACCTTCGGCGGCACCGCAGCGGCCGTGCTGGCGACGGCCTCGACCCAGGCGGACCCGCCGGTCCTGCTCCCGGCGCTGGCGGTGCCCCACCCCTCCCAGCGGAACACCCGGGCTCGTCAGGAGGCGCTGGAGCGCATCGACAGGGCACTGACCTGCGCCGCTGGCCTGGTGCGCAGTCCACTCGTCCTCGGGGCCCTGGCGGACCGCCCATCCGCTCCCCGCTGTGAGGCCGGTACCAGCGCCCGCAGCTGACCGCCGGTCACCGGAGGCGGGGCTCGCGCGCGCTCCCGGGGGTGGACCTCCTGGCCGCGGCGAGGGCGACGAGGTCTCGCGCCGGACCGGCCGGGGGATGCTGTCCGCTCGCCCACACCGCCCGCAGGGTGCGGCTCAGGTCCACACCCGCCACCTGGCGAGCCACCAGCGCCCCGGCCGCGACATCGGAGGCGACGGCCAGGCGCGACAGGACGGCGGCCGCCGCCCCCGCCCGCACCGCCTCGCGAACGGCGGTCGCGGTGGTCAGCTCCAGCAGGGGCACCACCGGGGCGTGTCCGGCTGCGGCCAGCGCCTCATCCAGCACCTGCCGGGTCCCGGAACCGACCTCCCGGCACACCAGGGGGGCTGCGACCAGGTCGCGGACCTGCACCGGACCACGACGGCGCGCCCACGGGTGACCGGGGCCCACGACGGCGACCAGCTCGTCCTGCCCGACCGCCCGCCAGGACAGTCCCACCGGGGGCTGGCTGCCCTCGGTGAAGCCGATCTGGGCAGTTCCCTCGCGCACGGCGGCCACCACCGCGGCGGTGTTCGTGGCCCGCAGGGAGACCGCGGTCGGCGCATGGGCGGCCCGCAGCTGACGAGAGCGCAGCGCCACCAGCCAGCCCGGCACCAGGTGCTCGGCCACCGTCATGCTCGCCGTGATCGACAGCTCGCTGCGCCCCTGCTCCCGCAAGGCTCCCAGGGCCGTGTCGACCTGCCCGGCCACCTCCAGCAGGCGCTGGGCCCACTCCACCAAGACGACCCCGGCTGGGGTGGGGGCGGCACCGCGCGGACCGCGGACCAGCAGCACCGCACCCACCTGCACCTCCAGGGCTCGCAGCCGTGCTGAGGCGGACTGCTGGGTGATGTCCTGCGCGCGCGCCGCGGCGCCGATGCTGCCTCCGGCGAGGACCTCGCAGAAGAGCTCCAATGTGCGCAGATCGGGGAGACGGGCGCTCAGCGTCACAACGCCACAGTAGTGGTCGTCACAGCTTCTGCCTGTGACCCCACAGCCACTCGGTCCCTACCGGTGCCCTGGCCGGGGGACCACCCTCGAGGGGTGAAGACGCTGCACGCGACGACCTGGGCCCCGCGACCGAGTGCTCCTGCCCCCTCCACCGTCCCCTCCACCGTCCCTTCCACCGTCCCCTCCGCCGTCCCCTCCGCCGCGGACCGGACGCAGAGCCGGGGGAGCCGACTGGAGCGGGGTTTCCTGCACGCCCTGGAGGACCGTCGGCTGGCCTTCGCCGCCATCGGGCCGAACTGGTACGCCTCGGTCATGGGGACCGGCATCGTCGCCAACGCCGCCGCGACGCTGCCGGTGCGCGTCCCGGGCCAGGGCGTCTTCGCCGAGGTCGTGTGGTGCCTGGCCACGGCGCTGCTCCTGCTCGTGTCCGCCGCGACCGTCGTGCACTGGGTGCGCCACCCGGACACCGCCCGCGGCTGGCTGGCGCACCCGATCATGTCGCACTTCTACGGCGCCCCTGCCATGGCCCTGATGACCGTCGGGGCCGGGGCGCTGCTGGTCGCCACCCCGCTGCTGGGCACCACCGCCGCGGTGTGGACCTCAGCGGCGCTGTGGACCGCGGGGACCGCGCTGGGTCTGTGGACCGCGGTGGCCGTCCCCTACCAGGCCTTCACCCGCCACCGGGTCGAGCCGGCCTCGGCGTTCGGCGGCTGGCTGATGCCGGTGGTGCCGCCGATGGTCTCGGCGGCCACGGGAGCGCTGCTGGTGGCCCACCTGCCCGTGGGGCAGTGGCGCTCGAGCATGCTCGTGGCCTGCTACGCCATGTTCGGTCTGACGCTGCTGGCGTCGCTGGTGGTCATCACCCAGATCTGGAACCGGCTGCTGCACCACAAGGTCGGTGCTGCTGCCGCGGTGCCCACCCTGTGGATCGTCCTCGGTCCGCTGGGGCAGTCGATCACAGCCGCCAACAACCTCGGCACCCAGGCCGCCAACGACCTCCCCGCTCCCTATGGACCGGCGCTGCAGGCCCTCGGGGTGGTCTTCGGGGTGCCGGTGTGGGGCTTCGCCCTGATGTGGGCGGCCCTGGCGGTCGCCATCACCATGCGCACCGTCCGGGCCGGGATGCCGTTCTCCCTGACGTGGTGGTCCTTCACCTTCCCCGTCGGCACCGTGGTCACCGGGACCTCGGGCCTGGCCGCTCACACCGGCTCGGACCTGCTGGTCGTGGCCGCAGTGGTGTTCTACGTCGGTCTGCTGCTGGCCTGGGCCGTGGTCGCGGTGCGCACCGCCCGCGGGGTCTGGAGCGGACAGCTCCTGGCCACGGCCGCCGCTGCCCGTCCGACTACCCTTCGTTGATGATCGAAGTACCGGTCCAGGGCGGCGGCCAGGTGCAACACGTCGCCACGACCCAGCTGCCCACCGCCCACGGGGTCTTCGCCGTCCACGGGTTCCGCGACGGACGCGGTGAGGAGCACGTGGCCCTGGTGCTGGGCACCCCTGAGGCGCTCCTCGCTGACGACGCCGCCGCCCCGCTGGTGCGGGTGCACTCTGAATGCCTGACCGGTGACGCGCTGGGGTCGTGGCGCTGCGACTGCGGCGACCAGCTCCTGGCCGCGCAGCGGGCCATCGCCGCCGAGGGCCGCGGGGTCGTGGTCTACCTGCGCGGGCAGGAGGGGAGGGGCATCGGGCTGATGGCCAAGCTCAGCGCCTACGCGCTGCAGGACGCCGGCGCCGACACCGTCGATGCGAACACCTCCCTGGGCCTGCCCGTCGACGCCCGCGACTACGCCGCAGCAGCCGCCGTGCTGAGGCACCTGGGGCTGCGGCGGGTCCGGCTGATGACCTCCAACCCCGACAAGGCCGCAGCGCTGCGCGCGGGCGGGGTCGAGGTCGAGCAGGTGGTCGGTGTGCCGGTGCCCGTCAGGACCGACAGCGCCCGCTACCGCCAGACCAAGGTCCAGCGGATGGGGCACCTGCCCCCGGTCGGCCCGCGGTGGTCAGGTGAGCGCGCCTGGGAGGCGCTGCTCGCCGCCAGCTCCCACAGCGGCGCGGACGACCTGGCGGACGACCTGCCTGACGCGCACGCCGACACCGACGCAGCGGCGTCGGTGCTGCTGGAGCGGTACTCACCGCTGGCGACCGGCAGGGCGCTGGTCATCGCCCAGGTCGCGCAGAGCCTGGACGGCTTCACCGCGGCGCGCACGGGCGACGCCCACTACGTCTCAGGAGCGCAGGACCGCGAGCACCTGCACCGGTTGCGCGCCCTGGTGGACGCCGTCGTGGTGGGGGTCAGCACCGTCGTCGCCGACGACCCCCAGCTGACCGTCCGCGCGTGTCCCGGGCCCCACCCGGTGCGGGTGGTCCTGGACCCGCGGGCCCGTGCGCCCCTGGGCGCCCGGGTCTTCACCGACGGCGCAGCGCCGGTGCTGTGGTGCACCAGCTCCGAGCGCGCCGAGGCCGCGGCCCAGGGGGTGGCCGGACGCAGTCACGTGCAGGTGGTCGGGATCGACGTCCCTTCCGTCGTCCCGGCGGGAGCGCTGGAGCGCTCCCGGGTCGTCACCACGGTCCTGCGCGCCCTGCACGACCGCGGCTTCGGCCGCGTGCTGGTCGAGGGGGGAGCCACCACGGTCTCGGCGTTCCTAGCCGCCGGTGCGCTGGACCGGCTCTGGATCACCACCGCGCCGGTCCTGGTGGGCGACGGCGTCCCGGGTCTGCGCTTCGACGGCGCCGACCTGATGGCCGACGCGCTGCGGGCCCCTTCACGGCGGTTCGTGCTCGGGGAGGACGTCGCTGTCGAGCTCGACCTGGCTGCGGCCAGAGCGTCCAGCGCCTCCGGTACTTCGTAGCCGTGGCGCGGTGGGTCAGCCGCGCACTCGACCGTGCACTCGACTGCGGACCCGGCCGAGCACGCGGCTGAGCGCTCGGGGGCGCGAGGACCCCGTGAGGTCGGCGAGCAGCAGCACCGCGCCGGGTGCGGTCGACAGCACGGCCAGCACCCCGTACCCGGCGGCGAGGGCGACAGCGACCCCCGGTGTGGTGCCGGCGGCGTCGGAGGCCGCTGCCGCCAGCGCCTCCCGCGGGCCGAAGCCGCCGGCACCGACCGGCAGGGACATCCCCAGCAGCGCCAGGACGGCCAGGACTGCGGTCCCCGCCGCGTCCGGGCCCGCGCGCAGCGCTGCAGCAGCGACGGCGAAGAGCGTCACCAGCGCCGCCAGGCCCAGGGCCGACCACCCCCAGACCGCCAGGTGCACGACCGCGGGCGCCGACGCGAGCGCGCGGGTGACCAGGAACACCAGCACCGCCGCGGTCACCGCCACCGCCAGCGCCCACCGCTGCAGCTGCTCCAACTGATCAGCGGCCGTCCACAGCACCACCGCCGCGACGGCGAGCAGCAGGGCGGTGCCCGCCAGCCGCTCCACGCCCACCGAGGTGGCGCTGCGCCACCACCCACCGTGCCGCCGGGCCCGGTGAGCGCGCAGCGCGTCGCCGGCCAGACCCCCGGGCAGGACGGCGTTCAGCACCCCAGCGCGGTAGCACTCCCCGACGGCGCGGCCGGGGCCCATCGCCCGCCCCGTCCCGGCGTCGTCCGAGCCGCCGTCTGAGCCGCCGTCTGAGCCGCCGTCTGAGCCCACGTCCGAGCCGCCGGCCCGCACCGCTGCCACAGCGCGCCACCGCAGCGCCTGGGCCGCCGTGGCCACCGCGCCCAGCGCGAGGGCCGCGACCGCGGTGGGCGGGGTGAGCACGCCCAGGGCCTGGCGGAAGGGCCCGGCGCCCACCAGGTGCACCGTCAGGGCCAGCAGCCCGACTCCGGCAGCCGCCTGGAGCGAGGCCCGCAGCCACCGGTTCACGAGGTCGCGCCCGCCGGGGGTCCCGCTGCCAGGTCGACGTGGTGGACCACTGCGTGCAGCTCACCCCGGTCGACCTCCCGGCTGCGCTGCTGCAGCCAGCTGCGCCCGGTACCGGCCAGCGCGGGATCCTGCTCCACCGCCGCCTCGACCCGCCCGGCGGCCCACTCCAGCACCAGCTCGGGTTCCTCAGGCCCCAGCCGCCACGGCGTGGGCACGGTCAGCACCGAGAAGCCGGCCCGCGCGAGGGCCTGGACGGTGTGTCCAGCAGCGAGCGGGCCGAGGCGCCCGTCGCGCTGCTGGTGGTCGTCGAAGGTCCTCGCCAGCTCCGCGTCAGCGGGGTGCGGCGGGTCCAGCTGCACCTCACCGGTGACCGTCAGGGCCATCAGCGCAGGCACCCGCGCCGCCGCCAGCGCGGCCACGAGTCCGTCGACCTGGTCGGCGCGCAGCACGTCGAGCAGCGCCGTGCAGGTCAGCAAGTCGGCGCTGCCGCGCAGGTCCACCCCTGCGAGGTCACCGAGACGGGTGGTGACCGTGGCACGCGCGGCGACGGGCTCCTCGTCCAGGAGCTCCTCGGCGCGCTCCAGCACCTCGGGGTCGTGGTCGAGCAGGAGCCAGTCCTGTGCGCTCGAGAGGACCGGGGCCAGGTGGCGCAGGTTGGCGCCGGTGCCCGCGCCCACGTCCACCACCCGGAGGCGCCCCTGCGGCGCAGCGGTGGTGTCGAGCCCCAGGTGGTGCAGCAGCTGCGGGGTCGCGCTGCGCCGGGCGCGCTCGTCCGCGCCCTCGCGCAGCGCGAGCCACTCGGTCAGCGTCGGGGTGGCGCCATCACTCACGGGTCGTGACCTCACTCGGGTCGTCGGTCGGGTCGTCGGTCAGGGCCTCGCACGCGTCGTCGGCCGGGTTGTCGGGCGGCGCGGACGTGGTCGAGGACCGCCGCCGCGGTGCTGTCCCAGCCTCCGCCGTCGACCAGCTGTCGCCGCGCGGCGCCAGCTGCGGCACGGGCGGCGGCACCCTCGGGGCCGAGGAGGCGTCGCAGCGCGGCGGACAGCTGCTCGGGGTCACCGGGAGCGACCACGGCACCGGGCAGCCCCCCCTCGTGCGGGCCTCCGAGGGCCTCGACGGCGCCGGTGCCGGCGCTGACGACGGCGGGGACCCCACGGGCGAGGGCCTCGGTGACGACCATGCCCCACGTCTCGGCGCGCGAGGGCAGCAGGAGCAGGTCGGTGGCGTCCCAGAGGCGCTCGAGCTCGTCGTCGACCACCGGACCCGGCAGACGCACGCGGTCGCGGAGCCCAGCGGCGTCGACGGCGGCCTCGACGGCCGCGGAGTACTCGGCATCGCCGACGGGTCCGGCCAGGACGGCGCTCCACGGGAGGTCCTGGAGCCGGCTGAGGGCGGCGACCACCCCGAGCTGGTCCTTGACGGGTCTGAGCGAGGCCAGGTGCAGCAGCTGCGGGACGCGCGGCGGCCGGTCCCGGGAGCCCCGTGCTGCCGGGGCGGGCTCGGCCCCCGGCCGCGCCACGCCGACGGCTCCCAGGCCGTGGCGCCGCTGCAGCTCGGTGGCCGCCCAGCCGCTGGTGGCCAGCACGGAGGTCGCTGCGCGCAGCGCTGCTGCCTCGCTCCGGTCGAGCTCGGCCGCGACGGCCGGGTCCAGGCCGCTCTCCAGCGCCAGGGGCAGGTGCACCAGGACGTGCACCCGCGTCCCGTCGTCGACCGCCGCCAGCACCTCGGTGGGTGCGGCGGCAGCCACGAGGCCGTCGACGACGACGTCCGCCGCCCCGGAGCGGACCAGCGCCTCTGCCAGCGCTCGTCGCTCGCCCGGCGACGGTCGCGGCCACGCGCCGTCCACGACCTCCACGCGCACCGGGGTCCCACGGGTGCGCAGCGCGGCGACGAGCCGCCGGTCGTAGGTGCTGCCGCCGGACAGGGCCTGCCACGGCGCCGGGACGACGACGGCGAGGCTCCGCTCCGTCTCAGTAGCCGTCTCAGTAGCCGCCTCAGCGGTCGTCACAGCACCATCACGGGAGCGTCACAGGGCGTCGAGGCGGTAGCTGGCCCAGGCGTCGGGGGTCTCGTGGAGCACCACCTCGAGGTGGTCCAGCCCTTTGACCAGACCCGCGGCCGGTCCTTCGCAGTGCGAGGCAGCCGCCACGCGGTCGGCCACCCAGCGGGCGAGGACCTCGGTGGTGGTGAGCTGACCGGCGAAGGCGGGGTGCTCGTCGAGGTCGCGGTAGCGCAGCTCGTCCAGCACGGAGCCCAGCGCCGCCGAGGCCGCCCCGATGTCGACCACCACGCCGTTCTCGTCCAGCGCCGTGGCCGCCAGCACCAGCTCCACGACGTAGGTCGCCCCGTGCTTGCCCTGCGCGGGGCCGAAGAAGGGGCGAGGCAGGGAGTGGGCGACCATCACGTGGTCGCGGACGCTGACGCGGTACACGGCGGCTCCTCAGGAGGCGAGGTCGGAGGGTACGGTCGGATGGTCGACGACCAGGCAGAGCGCGCTTCGCCGTCCCGTGGCGAGGTCGACCATGGCCGCCGGCAGGTCGTCCAGACCCACGGATCCGGACAGCAGGGCGTCGAAGACCGGGTCCGAGAGCAGTTCCAGCGCCAACTGGAGGCGCTCGGAAGTGCTGCGCCGCGCTCGGCGGGCTGTGGCGACAGTGCCCACCTGGGAGGCGCGGATGGCCAGGCGCCGGGCGTGGAAGCCCGCTCCGAGCCTGACGGTCACCGGTGCGTCGCCATACCAGGAGACCTCCACCACCTCACCCTCCGGGCCCAGCAGCTCCAGAGCCCGCGAGAGGCCCTCGCCGCTGGCGGAGGCGTGCACGACGATGTCGCACCCCCCGGCGGCCTGCTCGGGCAGGGCGAAGTCAACGCCGAGGGAGGCGGCCAGCTCCGCCCGGGAGGGATCGCGGTCGACCAGCTGCAGGCGCTGCAGGGGGAAGCGGCGCGCCAGCGCGGCGACGGCGGCCCCGACCATGCCGGCGCCGACCACGGCGACGCGGTCGCCGAACCGGGGTGCGGCGTCCCACAGGGCGTTCAGGGCGGTCTCGACCGTGCCCGCGAGCACCGCCCGCCGCGCCGGGACGGTGGTGGGGACGGGGTGGACGGCGTCGGCGGGGACGACGTAGCGGTCCTGGTGGGGGTGCAGGCAGAAGACGGTCTTCCCCAGCAGCGGAGAGCCGCCCTGCTCGTCGTCCTTGTCGGCTCCCCGGCCGACGGCCTCGACCACCCCGACCGAGAGGTACCCGTACTTGACCGGGCCGGGCAGGTCGCCCTGCTGGAACGGTGCCCGCATGCTCTGCGCCACCTCCGGTGGCACACCGCCGCGGTGGACCAGCAGCTCACTGCCGCGGGAGACCCCGGAGTGCAGGGTCCGCACCAGCACCTGACCCGCACCGGGGGGCGAGAGGGTCTCGCTGCGGAGCTCACCGGTCCCGGGCCCGGTCGTCCAGTACGCCGTGGCGTGCAGGGGGGAACGACCCGGCTGCCCGGACGGCTCAGAGGACTGCAAGGCCTGCACGGGCATGATCGAGCAAGGTACGCGAGGCTCCTGGGGTGGGCGAGGTGAGCGGCTCGGCGAGACCGACCGGTCAGGCGGCGCGAGCGGACGGAGACGGCTCGGCGCGGCGTGACGCGCTCCTCACGGTGCTCGCCGCCGCGGTGGTGTGCGCGCTGGTGTCACTCACCTCGGTGATGCCGGGCGGCGGTCACCGGGCGGCCCTGGCGGCCGGGACGGGCACCCTGCTGGTGGGGGTCGCGGCCCTCGGCGTGGCTCGACGCCGCGACGGGTGGAGCGGTCCGGCCGACCGCGTCACGCTCCTGCGGACGGTCCTCGGGGGCGGGGTGGCGACCCTGGTCGCCCTCGACCTGCTCCGGGGTGAGCTGGGTTCGTCCTGGCCGGTGGTGCTGCTCGCAGCGCCGGCGCTGGCGCTGGACGCCGTCGACGGCGCGGTGGCCCGCCGGACCCGCACCGCCAGCGCGGCGGGCGCCCGGTTGGACATGGAGGTGGACGCCGCACTGATCGCGGTGCTGTGCCTGCCGTCCGCCGCGGTCGTCGGGTGGTGGGTGCTGGCCATCGGCGGCATGCGCTACGCGTGGGTGGCGGTCGGCGCGGTGTGGCCGCCGCTGCGGGGCCAGCTGGCTCCGCTGTTCTCCCGCAAGCTGGTCGCCGCCGTCCAGGGCGTCGTCCTCGCCGCCGTCGCCGTCCCCGGCCTGCCGCAGCCGCTCGCTGTGGTCCTGGCGGCAGGTGCACTAGCGTCACTCGCCTGGTCGTTCGGGCGTGATGGGCTCACCCTCGTGCGTGAGGACCGCTGCCGCGGGTGACGCGTCATGCGACGCGATCGCTGGGTGTTGAGAAATGAGGTGCCAGAGCCAGCTCCCGATGTCGCTAGGCGGCTGTGGAGCTGTCTGCTCGATCCTGGTGAGTGAGGTCGCACATGACGACCGCTGAGCGGACGGACTGGGCGTCGCCGGTCTGGGTCTCGTCACGCCGCGTGCTCGAGTCGCATTTGGCCTGTTCGTTGAAGCGTCTCGTTCAGGTACGACATACGAACATCGCGTCTGGGCATCACCGGTCACAGAGGAGCACGAAGAGTGATCATCAGAGTTGGCCGCTCACCCGACGTAGATCGGCACCTTGCGGGACTTGAACGGCTTGACTCCGCGCAGCAGGTAGATGCACTCCTCCTCGTTCATCCGACCCAGCTCGTCGGGGGTCATGAGGTCGCGGTGGGTCTTCTTGAGGCTGCGTGAGGAAGAGCTGTTGCGCCCGCTGCTCTGGCTGGTGTCTTCCACCTTGATCGTGGAGCGGCCCAGGCGTTTGGACAGCCAGTCCAGCGTCGTCGCGTCGTTCCCGCCCAGGAAGAGGAAGCTGTCGCAGTTGCCGGCGATGACTTCCCACTCGTCGCGGTACAGAGCTTTCAGTTGACCGAGGGTCTGCAAGATGACGGCGACGCTGATGCCGCGGCTGCGGATGGTGGAGATTACCTGCGGGAAGTCCGGGATGCGTCCGATGTTGGCGAACTCGTCCAGGTAGCACTGGATCGGTACTTCTAGCTGACCTTCAGGGGAGTGATCGGCCGCGTAGACATTCACTGAGAACATCGAGTGCCAGAACAGTGCCGAGATGAAGCGGAAGGTCTGGTGAGTGTCCGGCAGGATGCAGAACAATACGCCTGGATTGAGCCCCAGCTGCTCGATCGCGAGTTCGTCATGTGAAAGCAACCGGCGCACGTCGGGAACATCCAACACGGCCAGGCGAACCCCCAGGGAGATGATGACTCCCTTCTTGGTCTCACCGGCGCCCTGCTGGAAGATGCGGTACTGGCCGGCGGCGAAGTGCAGGCCGTCGCGGATGTGGTCGGACTCCTCCGGGCGCATGTCCGGAAGGTCGCTCCAGTTGTCCAGCAGGTCGCGGACGACTTCCATCATCTCGTCGACCTCGGAGGTGTGCTTTTCGTTGTCCTCGCTGGCTTCGAGCTTCTTGACCAACTCGACCACGTCGATGAGGGAGGCCGGCCCCAGGCCCTTGGGCGGTACCGACCCGGGGCTCTTGGCCTCATCGGCCAGCGCCGCGAGCCGCGCTGCCTCACCCATGAAGTAGGCGTACGCGGTCAGCGACGTCAGCAGCGCCCGCTCGGCACGGTCCCAGAACGCGTCCTTGCCGTCGACGCCCTTGCTCTCGGTGTTGCTGACGATGGTGGCCGCCAGCTGTGCGATACCGACCTCGGGCTGGTCGCGGTCGATGTAGGCCAGCGGGTTGAACCCGCTCGAGGAGCGCAGGTCGACCAGGTTCAGCGCCCGCACGTCGTACCCGGCGGCTCGCAGCGGCTCGGCAGCCTCGCGGTACAGCTCACCCTTGGGGTCGGTGGCAGCGAAGGAGACGCCGTTGCCCGAGAGCAGGTTCGGCAGCACGAAGCTGCGGGTCTTGCGACTGCCTGCGCCTCCGACGGCCAGGACGTTGAGGTTGCGCCGGGTGGTCCGGGTGTCCAACGACAGCGTCTCAGTGGCGGTGAAGCGCAGCCTCGGCTCACCCCGTCGTCCCGCGTAAGGGGCGATGTCACGTCCCCCTCCCCAGGCCGCTGATCCGTGCTCCTCGCCGATGCGCTCGGTCTGCCGTCCAGCACGGCTGTAGGCGATCATCAGCAGGACCACCACCAGCAGCCCGAGTCCGCCGAGCCAGTCCATCCCCTGGACGTCCAGGGACCACCACCGGCGGCCTTCCTGCTGCAGTGCGGGGGTGATCGCCCCCAGACGCTCGGTGATCACGTCAGAGCTGGCCCAGGACTCGCGCACCGCGCGGGTGGCCTTGGCGCCGACGGCGACCAGCAGCACGGCCCCCAGCCCAGGGGCGATCCGGCCCTTCACCGGGGACCGCGCGGGGTGCGTGATGCCGTACGTGCGGACGTGGACCGTCCCGCGCGCACCGGCGCCGAGCGAGCAGCGCCACGAGGGCGAGCCTCCCCAGTGCGCGCGCCGGTTGCCCGCTGCCGCGCCAGGTAGGGGGTGCGCTGCTCCAAGCTCATGCGGGCGAAGTTCGCCGGGACTTCTGGGCCATCGGTGCGGCTCACAACTCCTGCTGCACGCGACCGCCCCGCGACCGGGCCGACGGCCTCCCGGGCAACCTCTCGGGAAGGAGCTGGGTCCGGCTGTCGAGTCTGGGAAGGCACGGTGCGGTCCACGACGCGGTCCGCGGTGCGCTCCGGCGTGGTCGTCCTGCGCTGGGGGGTTGCTGCCTCCCGCTTAGCTGCGCGGTCCTGCTCCCGCTGGATCTGGCGGGCCACGGTCGACTCGGCGTGCTTCATTGCGGCGTCCAGGAGCGCGGCGTTGCCGGCGCCGATGTGCACGCGGAACTCCCCGGCCTCCTTGGTCACCGCGAACGTGACGCCGTAGCGCCGCAGCGTCTGGCGCACCACGCGAAAGGTGCGCGGGTCCTCCAGGTTGACGATGGCGCGCTGGCCGTTGGTGAACTTCTCCAGGTCCACCGTGGAGACGCGACCACCCATGGACCCGCCGCGGCCCGGCATCGTCGTGAGCGCCTTGGTGACCAGGGCGCGCGAGGCAGCCCACAGGAGGTTGCTGAGCGGCCCGACGAGTTTGACCGCCTCCACACCCATCTCGAACGAGACTCGACGGGCTGTGCTCTCGATGCTCTCGACCGACATGGTCAGCGCCTCCGCTTCGGTGTGTTGTCGTCGGTGTCGCGTGCGCTCTCGCGCACCGACCTGCCACTGAGCCAGGCAGCGCGCTCCGTCAGGCTCATCGTCTTCCATCCCGCGGGCCGCTGGGACACGTCCCGCCCTGGCCCACCACGTGAGGCACTGCGACGCTCGGTAGGACGCGCGGCGCGCTCCTCTTCCACGTCGAGACCTCCGGGGTCACTGGCGCCGTCGCCCGGGCCAGCCGGGCGGACCAAGCTGTCGGACATCTCCACGACGTCCTCCCAGGACATCTCGACGGCGTCCTCGCGCGGCTGGGCGTGCTGGCCGTCACGACCTTCGGCGGCCTGCGGGGGGAGCGTCTCGTCCCCCGCGAGGTCGCCATGGTCACTCCGCCCAGGCGCCTCGCGCGCCCGCTCTGGCGCGTCGGCCAACAGGTCGGCCGGTGCCTCAGCTGACACGTCGACACGGTCTGCCGACGCGTTGGCCGGCCCTCCCGCCGGCCCCTGTTCCGGCCGCTCCGAGACTCCGCCGGAGGCCGGCTGGTCCAGCAGCTGGCTCACGCGTTCCGCAGGGACGCCTATGGCGCTGAGGTCAACGGGGTCGACGTCGCCCAGCCGCTCGCGCAGCGCCACGTCGGCCAGGTCAGCCAGCTCGGTGCGGCCTGTTCCGGGGTGCCCGTTCTCCCGCGGCGGCGCGGTCTTGGCCCACTGGATCAGTTCGGTCGCGGTGGTTTGCAGGTCCCCCATGCTGCGACTGGCGTCGGCGAGCTGCACGCGCAGGTCCGCGCGTTCCTGGCTCCCCGGGGCGCTCTCATCCAGGGCGACCGCCAGGTGCTGGATGCGGGTCTCCGCGCGCTCGATCTCCGCGCCCAGCGCAGCGACATGCGCCAGCGCGTCGGTCTCGGTGAGGATCCCGAAGCGGCCCCGCACATTGAGCAGGTTCGCGCTCGTCGCTAGGCGCTCCACCTGCTCACGAACACGCTTGCCGCCGCGCAGCCCACGCGAGCTTTCGATCTGGTGGAGGCGACCCGCGAGTTCCCGCGCGGGCGGCGTGAAGGCCGCGTAGAGGGCTTTGGTCGGGACGTTGGCCACGATGCCTCCGCTGCGGTTCAGGATCGCCTGGGTGCCGTGCTCGGGCAGGTAGATCCGCAGCATCTTGCCATGCTGAACGACTTGGTCAGGGTGCACCGCGATGCAGCGCTGCCCTGCTGTGCCCGGCACCTTGATGGTCACGGCGTGCTGCATCGAGGCGTTGGCCGCGTCATGCACGGGCGCAGTTCCAGGCGCCTCCCGGTGCACCTCTCCATGCGACTGCACAGGCACGCGGCTGGACGCTCGTGAGGATGCTCGGACCGGCACGACCAGGGACTCGTGGGCATCGAAGCGCAGCACGCTGGTCTTACCCAGCCGCGCCATCACCGCCCCTTCGGCATAAGCAGGCCCGAGCCGAACGTCGCGCACCGCGCGGGCCATCGACTCGGTGCGGTAGGTCACTGCTCGCTTCTGGCTGCGACCGACCTCGATGCCCTGGGCCTCCAACGTCAGCTCGTAGTCAAGCCAGTTGCTAGACGCAGACACCGCATGGTCGATCGCGAGGCGCACCTGCTCGTGCCGCGAGGCGCCACGAGCACGCGTGTAGACCTCCGCCAGCCGCGGACGCACCACCGTGTCCGTGCGCGTCTCATCACGCTCGACGGTCCGCTCGATGACGCTCAGACCCATCCCGCGGCACAGCTCGTCACTGATGGCGCGGTAGTCCCCGAGTGTCTGCTTCTGCACCCGCAAGGCCCTGCCGTCGACGTGGCTGACGGCGTTGATGATGAGGTGGTTGTGCAGGTGGCCCTTGTCCAGGTGCGTCGCCAGCGTGTACGCGAACCGGCCCTGCGTGATGCGGTCGGCGAAGGCCACTCCGAGGTCATGGGCCTGGGCTCCGGAGGTGATTTCACCGGGCGCGAACGCCTGGATGACGTGATGGGCGAGCACGGTGGACTTGCGACCCGAACCCTGCCTCAGCTCCCGTGAGGCCTCGAAGGATTCCGCCGTCGCGTTCCAGTCACTGGGGTCGATGACCGCCGCCGTCGTGGACACCAGCAGCCCGCCCTGGGTCGCCTCCGGTCGCACGATGTACCGCAGCGCCTTGCCCAGAGTCGACTTGATCTGGTGCATCGTCACGACCGCCACCGCTAGTCCCCGCCCGTCTCGACGGTGCGGTCTTCGGTGCGGTCTTCGGTGCGGTCTTCGGTGCGTTCGTTGACGCGATCTTGCGGGCGGGTGGCCGCACTCAGGAGCTGCTGCACCTCCTGCATCAGCCGACGTGCAGCGACGGCCTCCGACAGCGTCAGCGATGACTCCGTGTTCGCGTGGCGGGCGATCTGGTTGAGGTTGTTGCCGATCCGCCCGAGCTCCGCGCGCAGCACCTCCGCGTCGAACGCGACCGTCTGCACGCGCAGCTCCCCGTCGACCAGAACACGTCGCGCGTAAGCGCTGAAGTTCGAAGTCCCAGCCAGCGCCATGCGCTGCTGAATGCGCTCCCAGTCCATCGTCGTCAGTCGCAGGGCCTTGAAGACCTCACGGCCATCGGAGGCGGCGCGACGTGCCACGGGACCACCTCCTAACGGGTTTGGGCGGAGCCCATAACGGTCTGCGGCGAAGCCGCTAGACCAGCAAATGTTTAACATTTGCTATGCTTGCTGCTCCGGTGGTCGGCACCATAGACGATGGGCCGGACACCCTCGGTGAGCACCCGCCGACCGGCCCGGCGACTGGCCCGCAGGGCCGGCGCCGCTACCGTGCGGCCATGGTCTTCCCCGACACCCGCGATGCTGACAGCGGCCGATCCCTGCTCGAGCGCGAAGAGAGTGCTCTGGCGCGCAAGCGCCAGGCGATCAACGCCGGCGCCAAGTCCTTGGAAGCTGTGCGACGTGCCAGCGCAGACGCACGCGATGCGCTGCAGACGCTGCGCGACCTTGGGTTCAGCCAGCGAGAGCTCACCAATGCGTTCGGGCTGTCCCGCGATGAGGTGGCCCAGTTCTTCCCTCGTCGACCCCGCTCCGCGGGAACCGCCAGCACCGCCGAGCTCGCCGCCGGGGCCGAGGACGCCTCGGCCTCGGATGACTCAGGCGCGACGGGCCCTGGCCCGGGCGAAGACCTCGGTACCGCCGTCGACGACGAGGCCCAGCAGCCACGACAGCAGCCTCAGGCTCGCTAGCAGCAACGCCCACAGCACCCGGACCAGCAGCACGACAATCATGGCCAGCACGCGGAGGCAGAACAGGAACACCGCGATGGCAATGGCGAACAGGAACGTCGTCATGGCCTGCATGTGACGCCTCCCTTCGGCCCTGCCTCTGCACCGCGGACCGATCCAGAGGCGGTCGAGATGCGGTCGTGGATCAGGACAGCATGCCCCGACCGACCGACACCACGTCAATCCGTGAGCGGGCAGCACGTGGGTTCACTAGCACTGGCGGCCGGGGCGCAAGCGCCCCGGCCGCCAGCATCAGTAATCCCTCGGGGCGCCGGATGCGCCCCTCGGCGCGATGGGTCGACCACTGGCGGCGGGCTGCGCGTCCCCCCACCAGTCGCGGGCGCTGGGTCTAGGGAGGCCCTGGAAGGGGGAGGGGTCCCGCGGTGGTGGAGTCATCCGCCACGGGCACTACCGAGCCCACGAGAGTGCTCGACGTGGGCCCCGGTTCCAGCGGGCGCTCCTCGCGCTCAGCGGTTCTCCACCTGCTGTAGGGCCTACACCACCACCGCCGGCCACCAGCAGCCGTCAGACCCCTCACCGCGACGCCGACCACGACGTCGACCACGAGGACGACCATGACGGCGGCCGCCACGGCGTCATCTCACCGAGAGCCGCCAGGACCGCGCGGCTTCCCTCCCGGACTCAGGTTAGGCCCGCGCCCAGCCGGCGACGTCCAGCCTGGTGCGGCAGCGCTGCGCTGTGCCGCCTCACGGAACTGCGCTTGCCGCGTGACGCGATCAGCCAAGGACATCGACGCCGGCCCACGCGGCGGGTCCGTCCGGCCCGACTGGACCGGCGCCGAGGACTGGCGGCCGTCGCCCGGTGCCGTTGGTGCCGCCACGCTGCGGGTCGAGCGAGCAACCGGCTGCAGGGGCCCTCCCGGGCCGCTGCGCGCCAGGTCGACCTCGAGCTGGGGCTGGCCCTGGAGGACCTGCTCTCGGCCCCCCGGGGTGCGGAGAACCTGGTAGCGCAGGACCGCCGGGCAGGTCTGTGCCAGCCCGGCCGCGGCCGCCTCTGAACGCGAGGGGCCACCCGGGCCCTGTGGGCCGTCGAAGACCTGGCGGGCGTACTCCGAGGGCACCCAGCGGCCACCGCCAGCGCTGCCCACACCGGTGAGTGCTTCGCGGTAGGCCAGAGCCCAGCGGTGCTCGATGCGCGCCTGGGAGAGCTCGGCGGAGACCTCCACGTCCAGGACCGTCACGGTGTAGCCCATCGCCTCCAGCCGGCCGCCCAGCTCGACCGCCTTGTCGGGGTTCGACAGGACCGTGTCGATGATGACGTTGGCACCTGCCCGCAGCAGCTGACGCTGCTGCGCCCGCGCCAGCAGACCGGACTCCTCCTGCAGCAGCGCGGACATCTCCAAGGGGAAGAACCGCTCCCCCGCAGCCTCTAACTGTCGGATCTCGCTGGGCTTGATGAACCGCTCGTAGGAGCCATCCGCCAGGGCCGCGTGGACCAGCCCCTCCTTGAAGTGGTCGGCGTCGATGACGGTGTAGGACGCCGGGTCCAGACCTTCGGCTGCCATGAACGGAACCCGCACCGTGGACTTGCCGGCGCCGGGGGGCCCGGCCATGACGATGGCGTGCCGCTCCTGGTCGGCTCGAGCACCTGCGTTGGCCTCGACGAGCAGCTGCCGGTGCAGTCGCCGTCTGAGGGGTGTGGGTTCTCCGCCCCTGAACCAGGCACCGACATTCGTCGTCGCCGTCGACCCTTCCACCGACAGCGGTCCGCCAGCTCGGCTCAGGCGGCGGACCTGCGCCATGTGCGCGGCCACCTGAGCGTCGAGGTCACTCACCGCGCGGCCAGCACCACCACCGGCACTGCCACCGGCGCCGTCGCTGGGGTTGCTCACTGGCCTTCGGGGGCAGGGTGGCGCCGGTTGAAAATCTCTTCGTAGACGTCCTCCTCGATCAGACCGAGCCCCTCGGCGTCTTCCACCTCCGACCACGCCCCTGGCGGGTCGGCACTGAAGTCGTCGAAGGGGTCACGCTCGACCGCGGCGTAGGGGAAGCGCACCAGCTCGTCGACCAACTGATCCCGTGCGAGCAGGCCGGCGGCGTACCGCTTGCAGGCCTCCATCGGCGTCGCACTGGAGAAGCCCTCCGCAGGCTGCGGCAGGTTCGCAGCTCGCTTCAGGATGCCGTTCACCGTGGGCTGGGTCACGCCCAGAAGGGCGGCGATCTCGCGCTGACTCACCCCACCCGCAGCGAGCTGCAGCATGGCGCGGCGCTCATCCATGTCGACGATCTCGCTCTGGTGATGAAGCCTCACCAGGGTGCGCGCCGCAGGCAGATCGTTGATGAGAGTCATGCCGCCTCCTTGCCCGTGATAGCCCATGCTATCACGATCGGGTGGTGCCGCCCGGTCCATGAGTCTGCACGTCTGTTGCCTGTGACCGCGAAGGCTCTGACGGCGGCCGGCCGGACTCTCGCCCCACCTTGCGATCGCTGCGCGAAGGCCTCCGCGTGCTTTCGGTGAGCAACCGTGTCACTTCCTAGGTTCTGAGACGATGAGTGCTCGCTTGGCGGCCAACGCTCAGGTTTCGCGTAGGTAGCGCCGATGGAGGGACTGCCAGCTGGAGCGTGCTGCATCCCGTCGTCATCAAGGGCAAACGCGCTAGACTGGTGGTAGCCCGCTCCCGCTGGGGGTTGGGAAGTGAGGCCGGGACCCCCGCCGGACGACGGGACCCGGCCTTCGCGCTGTCTGGCTCTGGCTAGCGATCATCATGTGCGCTCTCGTGGACACGCTGCGCTCTCACTCTGCCGCTGCCACGCCGAAACGAGCGGCCTTCAGCGCATCGGCACGTCGTGGTGCTGGATCGCCAGCGAGAGCCTGGCCAGGTGCTCAGGGTGCCCCTCTCGTGCCAGGCCTGCGGCCCCCGCGATGGTGTCGGGCAGCCACAGCAGTGGCTCTTCGATGGGCTGGGCGAACTCGACGCGGACGGCGGCGGACAGCAGGTGCGCCGAGCGCAGGGCGTCGACCATCTGCAGGTCGCGGCGGTTCTGCTGCGGGGTGCGCTGTTCTTGGACGATGAGGCTGACCCCGTGGGCCTCCAGGGCTGGGTGCAGCGTCTCCAGGCACAGACGGCGGGCGCGCTCCTGCTTGGCGTCGGGAACGGGCGCGGCCACGACGACGACGGAGTGCAGTGCAGCGCTGAGGGCAGCGATGCCCGCAGTGATCTGCAGTCGACGTGCCTCGCTCTCGTCGCGCCAGTGCAGGCGGTCCTGGCGCGGCAGCAGCAGTCCCCGCAGGGCCGCGCGCAGTCGCTCCTGCTCCTCGGCGGTGCAGATGGCAGCAGCCATGAGGTAGATGCGTTCCCCGGGCTGGGCTAAGAGCGCAGGCCCGAGGGGCCGCTCAGTGCCCCGCGCGTCGAGCGCGGGGCTGCCTGCATCATCGGCTGACGCACCGCGCACGCGAGCGGTGAAGCCACCGGCGTGCGCGCTGGCGCCGAGGCGGCGGGAGGACTCATCGACGAAGGCGACGAGCTGGCTGGCTGAGCGTGCCCGCTGGGCAGACCCGGAGATAGTCGTTGAGGCGCGCCGCCCAGAGCGGTTCTGGGGAGTCATGAGACGGCAGAACCGCCGTCGCCTGCGGGCGGGTTCGTAGCCAGGCGGGTCCTGGGCAGCATCGAGGCCCTGGCCAGGCCGTGCAGCTCTTCGGCGGTCAGGGTCAGTGCGCCACGTCCCAGGCCGAAGCCGCGAACGGCCTCGTCCTGCTTGGCGCGCCACAGGGGCCGGTAGGCCGCCAGCAGTCGCTGGTAGAGACCCAGCTGACGGGCGTGGGAGTTGCCGTCGTCGTGGGCGGCGAAGGTCTCGCGCAGGTCGACGTAGAGGCCCTTGCTGAGCAGGTAGCGCGCGTAGCCGAGCAGCCGGGACTCGACGGGATCGTTGGCGTCGAAGCCGCGAAAACTCAGCATGTCTTGGGCGTAGCGCTCGCTGCGCTCGATGGCCTGCTGCTCATCGGGCGCCAGCTGGGACCAGGCGAACTGCAGGACGCGGAACATCGTGAGGATCTCGTGGACCAGGTCACAGGCCTGGTCGCTCAGCTCGGGCTCCATGGCCACGAACAGGTCGGGGTACTCCGCGGTGTAGCCGTGCTCGAGGGCTTCGGCGGCGCGCAGGTGACTGCCGGCGTCGCCGTCGGCCAGGTCCATGGGGTCGAAGCGCTCGCCCCACTGGTCCTCGACGGCGCGCCCCGCCGCGCCATGTGACGGGTTGGCGCGCTGCCCGAAGTTCTGCCCCGTTGTCTGCCCGGAGGGTCGCGTGCCCAGCAGCGCCAGGATGCGGTGCTGCATGGCCAGGGTGCGCCGCTCGACGTAGCTCAGGGTGGCGGGGCGGGTGTGGTTGTAGGGGTTGACGTAGCCCTCGGCTCCGGCGGCGCCAGGATCTTTGATCGCCTGGTCGATGAGCTGACGCACGAGGTCGCCGGTGGCGATGCCGCGGGCTTCGGCGTAGGCGTCCAGCCCGGCGCGGGCGGCCTCGTCGATGCGGATGTTGAGCTGCGCCATGGCAGCAACCTAGCAGCGCGCAGCGCAGTGCTAGGCGCTAGCAGAGCGCTGCGGCGTGTCGCGCTGGCGCGGTAGCACGGGATAATGAGGGGAATCCCGTCCTATGCCGGCAACCTTTCCCGCACGGTCGGGGGCGGCGCCTACCGTCAGGTGGTGGCCTTCCCCGCCTCTCCCGGTGTCGATGCCGACGCCGACGTCGACGCCTCCGAGAGCGTCGGCCTCGACGGCGTGGTCGACGACGGCTTCGCTCCTGAGATCGTCCCGGGGCTGGATACCGGCATCGCCGTGGACGGCGATGATCGCGACAGCGTCGATGAGGACCTTGGCGACGAAGCCGTCCTCGATGGAGCGGCGATCGAGGGGCAGCTGGAGCTGGCCTCGCTCGGAGTGCTGCCACAGCTGGCGGGGTTGCCCGAGCGCGAGGCGGCTTACGCCCGCGCCGCCCGGGCGGAGAACACCCTGCGCGGGTACCGCTTCGACTGGGCCGACTTCACCACCTGGTGCACCACCCACGCCGCAGAGCCGATGCCCGCTTCTCCCTCAGCGCTGACCGGCTACCTGGTCGCGCTGGCCGAGGCCGGCGCGAAGGTCGGCACCCTGTCCCGGCGCTTGAGCTCGATCAAGTTCGCCCACGCCAGCGCCGGCCACCCCGACCCCGCCACCCACCCCCGGGTCATGGCCGTCTGGGAAGGCATCCGCCGCCTCCACGGCGCCCCGCCGCAGCAGGCGGCCCCGCTGATGCCGCCGCTGCTGTTTGACGTGCTGGCGGCCTGTCCGGTCACCAGGACCTGGCCCGCGCCAGCCTTGACCGCGTCGGGGCGCCCCTCGAGGGCAGCAGTCCGAGCACCGGAGCCGGATCTGACCGGGGCGCGTGACCGCGCGCTGCTGCTGGTCGGCTTCGTGGGCGCCTTACGCCGCAGCGAGCTGGCAGCCCTGGAGGTCGCCGACGTCGCCGAGCACCCCAACGGCCTGGTGCTGTCCCTACCGCGATCCAAGACCAACCAGACCGGCAGCCGCGCCGAGCTCGTCGTCCTGCCCCGCGCCGGCAACCCCGACCGCTGCCCCGTCCTGGCGATGCAGCGCTGGCTCGAGCTCGCCGACATCACCGAGGGCCCGGTGTTCCGCGGCGTCACCAAGGCCAACCGTCCAGCTCAGCGCCGCCTGCACCCAGAATCGGTGACCACCCTCGTCAAAGGCGCCCTGGCCCGCACCGGCGCCCCGACGACGGGGTACAGCGGGCACTCCCTGCGGGCAGGGTTCGTCACCTACGCCCACCTGCGGGGCTCGAGCGACCGCGCGATCGCCCACCAGACCCGGCACCGCTCGATGGCCTCCCTGGGCGGATACGTGCGGGTCTCACACGCTTGGACCGACAACGCGGCAACGGCTCTGGGGCTGTAGGGACGTGGACATGGCGAAGCGCACTGCTCCGGCGGACCTTGCTGGGCAGCTGATGTTGCAGGTCTCAGCTGGCCGCTTCTTCCGCCCCGAGGCACACCTCAACGAGACCCTGCACCGACGCGTCATCCACACGAACGTGTGGACCCCCAAACGCTGCCGCCAGCGGTCGACTGACCATGCCGCTGCTGGGTGATTCTGGGCGCACCTGCAGCTACTTCCCGAGTCGGCGGTCGACCTCCCGCTGAACCTCCATATCAATCTCATCGATGAACCGCGCCACCGGCTTTTCCAAGGTCGTAAGGGGTTCTTCGACGTCAGCAAACGCCCTCAATGCTTTCAGGACCTCATCAGTACGTTGCAGCGATTCAGCGCGGGTGCGCCACGACGTCAGAGTTCCTGAAGTAACGGGTAGCTGGCGGGTGAGGAAGTTTGCAGGTGGTTCACTCTCAGCCGCGCGCCTGTCTTCTGGGAGTTGCTGAAGCACCCTTAAGATGAAGTCTCGACCTAGGCCCGGGAAGGTTTCCGATTCGATCTTTTGCAGGTCAGCTTCTAACGCCGTCAGTCTTCCCAAAAGATGTCTAGATAGCGCCGAAGCGACTTCCTGGACGTCAAGGTTTAGGTCTTTCAGGAGGTGCTCGGCGACGGCCCGCGTCAGCATCTGTACGCTTCCGGTGCTCTTCGGTCCAGTCCCTTGAGGCGTGTCCTCCCCCAGGATTTCCCGTACCCCTGATGGGATGATGCCAATTTCACTCATAACCCACTTCTCGTGCAGCAGGAAGGTACAGCACAAGAAGAAGTAGATGCTATTGGTCGCCTGTAGGATGTCAGGGTGCAGGTGGTCGCGGTGGTAGGCGGCGTTTCGAAATCGGTGAAGCGCTTTCGCGCAGGCGCCGTACTCCTCAGGTAGATCCAAGCCTGAAGCACCCAGGGCGTAGGTAACGAGGTCCTTGAAATTTGATTCAATTTTGTCTTGACGTTTCCTGGAAATAGCTTGGCTCATCAAATCTAATTGAAGAGCCTTGCCCTCCTCGTCGAGGTCCTCAGCGGCTCCTAGGGACTCGGCGAGGTCGCGGTACTTCTCAGCCCAGACCAGTCCAGCGCGTGCGGTACGCATTAAGGAGATTTCCGCGGCGTTGTCCAGCAGCAGGAACGCCAGGCGGACGTGGGCGACGTCGTCGTAGGCGGCCAGCCGCCTAGCTTCGAAGAGCTGGACGGCGATGCGTTCTAGCTCCTCCATCGTCGAGGGCACAGGGTCTCCTCCTTCAACCGGTGGAGTGGTGAGGTGGCTATCGTCGGCGACGGGACCACCACGGAGGTCGCGACACGTCGACAGCTCCGACCAAGCCCTCCAAGGCGTCCAGGAGACGGTCGGCGTAGATCTTCGCGACGTCTCGCACCCAGCTCTCGCGCACGAACGCCAGCCACACGACGACCATGACTAGCGAGTAGGCGGTGGACAGGACCACTGGCATCTGCCAGTCATCCTCGGCCAGCAGGCGGCGCACGCCTTCGCCGGCGATAAGCAGCGCCACTGCGACACCCACCCACTTGATTGCCAGCATGTTGCGCGCGAAGTTGTAGTTGACCAGCTCCTCACGCACCAGCGGCGCTTCCTTGGGAAACCGGCGCGCCTGAATCTGCAAGCGCTTGGTCGCCGCCGCGTAGCGGTGCTTGGCCTCCTCCGGCCGCAGACACTCTTCTCTCGCCGTCGGCAGCGGCCGTCCGACCAGCTGGGCGAGCAGCTCACGGCGGCGTGCCCTGATCAGGGGGTTGCCCTCCCCCGTCGCCTGGAGCAGCGCCTCGAGGGGGAGCACGCCCCAGCGCTTGGCCAGCGTGCGCTGCAATGCCCGTCCCCGGGTGCGCACGATGGCCGAGATGATCGCGAGCACAGCCACCAAACCGGCCGTGAGAACGTCAGCGGAGTAAGTGAACCGGAACACCAAGATCGCCATGACGATCGCCGGGGATGCCGCGGCAACGGCCGGCCCCAGCCGGGCTCGCGTGTCGAAGATGTCGATGGGGCATCTTAGCCGGCTTCGGTATCCACCAGAATGCCGAAGCCAGGCTGAGCATGGTGCCGCCAGATTGAGACTAGGTGGCCATTATTCGTCAAGCCAATCCTGCGTGACCATCGGCGAGTAGTCGGGACGCGCGTCAGCACCGCGGCTCCAGCAGATGTCCTTTCCGCGCGTGGCCTGCCAGGGATAACCGCGCCGTTTGAGTGCGTTCGCCACCTCGGGGCGGGGGAAGTCATCCGCCTCCTTACCGACGCTGATGATGGACTCACCGCGATGAGTAAATGTCTCTACGCCGAGAAGCCGATCGAGCAGATCCTTGGTCAGGTTGTGCCGAGAACCATGGTGGGGAACGTCGAATAAAGAGATAGCAGATGAGCGTCCCGCCGCGTCGAGGTGGTCGGCGGCAAGCGTCAGGGCCGGTGCACCGGCGTCTCCAGTGAAGAGCACGCGGTAGCCATCGACCTGCAGATCCATAATAATGCTGGAGTTATTTCTCGGGGTAGTTCCCCCATTGTCGTCAGTAAGCGTTTCTCCGGGGTCACTGCTACGCCAGTTAAAAACCTGGCGGATGGCTTGGGTGGCCTTGGTTACGAGTCCGCCGAGACCTTGCGACTTCTGCGCCAGCAGAAGCTGCGCGCTGAGTTGCAGCTCGTAGTATTCCTCACTGGGGCCAGCGACCCGCAGCGCGCCACCGAATAGGTCAACGCCCGCAAAGTCGTGCCTCAGCGTTGTCCCCTGCTCGACGGCAGCTTTGACCAAGTCCTCGACAGTGCCGCTCTTCACGGCATCGCTGGAGTACCCGTAGAGAGAGGGGCGGTGGACGAGCAACTCGCCAACGCTCATGTTCTCGAAAATTCCGAAAAGACCCTGAATGTGGTCATCATCTGGATGTGTACAGACAACGAGGTCAGCATGAGTGGTGTCGTAGTACTTCTTGATGAGCGCTGCGAGCCTAGCTCCATCATCTCGGAAACCGCCGTCGATGACCATGACGACGTACTGACCTGTGGACGGATGCGTGAACCGGCATGCGATGGCGTCACCGGTCTTCGTCTTCTCGCCCACCCACATGAAGTCAACTTCAATCATGGAAGCCCCCCCCTTGGTCGTTGCGGCGGACCCTAGAGGCGACCACCGACAGCCCGTGACTGCAGGAGGGCAGCAGATCGGCGGACAAGGGCGGTACGCGATCCACGCGACGAGCGCCGTCCCACTTCCTAGATAGTGGGACGGTCGCGGTCTGACCCAACCAAGATCACGCGCGACGCTCGACGCGCCGTCTCAGAGGTCGTGTTCTTTACGCCGTCCCACGTGCTCGTCCGGAGACGATTTCCGGGACGCTGCGCTCGGGTATGGCCTCCTCGCTCAGCTCCCTGGGCCACCGCACCACCCATAGGCCAAGTTTCGATCTTCAATCGCCGCCCGTTGGGGTAGACGGAACACCGAACTGGGCAAATAAGACTCCAGCACGCGGTGTGACGTCAGCAGGCACGGTTGCCTCGCCCGCGTCCGGTGGGCGGTCGTCGACCGGGCACTGTTGTCGGGTGGCTAGCGCTCGACCTCGTCGAGGGCCACGGCCTCGGCACCTGCAGGCTTGGGCCGGTTCGTTAACGGCAAGACCCGAACCAGCACCACCATGACCACCAGCTCCACCAGTGTCTGGGTCACTACCACCAGCGGCGTCAGAGACTGCGACGCCGGCAACGCCAAGGCCAGTGGCAGCACCACCAGGGAGTTGCGGGTGACACCGCTGAACACCACCGCCCGACCCGAGGTCACGTCCAGACGCGCGAATCGCGCGACGACCAGGCCCAGCAGGACCATCGCCACCGCGAAGCCCACGTACAGCGGCACCAGCTCCATCAACCTCCCGAGTTGACCGCTGACCGCCCGCACCTGGGAGGCGATCACAACAGCCAAGGTGGCGAACATCAGCGGCACCATCGCCGCTAGCGTCACCTCCTGCAGCTGAGCGGCCCACCGCGCCCACCACGGCCGTCGACGGTCATCCTTGCCCTGGCTCTGAGTGCTTTGGCCTACCAGGACCTGGGTCAGCGCCGCTGCTGCCAGTGGCAGCACGATCAGCACCACGAGGGCGTGCGCGAAAGGGCCCACCTCCACGGCCCGGGCGGCCCGGGGACCGACCATCACCCACAGGTACACCGGAAGTAGCAGCGCCTGGGCGAGCATCAGCAGCGGCGCCGCCGCCAGCAGACGGTCTGCGGCTCCGCCGGCCAGGCGGGCGAAGACGATGACGTAGTCAATGCACGGGGAAAGCAGCACCAGCAGCACCCCGAACAGCACCGCCGGCTCATCGGCAACCACACGGCTGAGGGCGTACACGACCACGGGCACGAGGGCGAAGTTCAGCGCCAGCACGGTCAGGAGGAAGCGGGCGTCGGTGAAGGCGCGGCTGATAGCGGTGAAGGGGACCCCGAGGAAGGTGGCGTACAGCAGCAGCGCGATGACGGGGTTGATGGCCGCCTCGAGGTGGCGTGCACCGGGAATGAGCAGTCCAGTAGCCACTCCGGCGGCGATCCCGGCCAGGTAGATGGCGATCTGGTGGCGCTCCAGGCGCTCGGTGGTGGCGCTCAGCCGACTCATCAGTTCGGGCTCGAGGCGGTCGCATCGAGGTGCATGCGGTGGACCGTAAACGTTGGAGTCGACTCGAAGGTCAAGCTTTACGGTGGTGTGTGCGCATCTCCGAGGTCGTTCAGCGCAGCGGCGTTCCGGCGACGACGCTGCGCTACTACGAGGCGCTGGGCCTGGTGAGCTCGCGGCGCTCGGCCAACGGCTACCGCGACTACGACGAGGCGGTCTTCGAGCAACTGGGCTTCATCGCCTCGGCGAAGGCGCTGCGGCTGGAGCTGCCGCAGATCGCGGAGCTGTTGAGGCTGTCGCGCGAGGGCACATGCACCCAGGTCAAGCAGCGCCTGCATCCGGTGCTGGTGGCCGAGCTGAAGCGGGTGGAGGCTGCGCTGGAGGCGTTAGCGCTGTTGAGGGGGCAGCTGGTGGAGGCCGTCGAGCAAGTGGCTGGATGTCCGGACAGTGAGTCGGCGTGCCGTTCGGAGTGTGCGTTGGTGGTACTGCAACGTCCTGCCAGTGTCATATGACGACCGCTGCCCGGTCAGTGTCTCGCTGACCACCCCGACCGGACGGCCGCGAGGCTGGCGCGTCCAGCATCGTCACCTCGCGAGCCCATTTCGCTTTTGTCGTGTTCGGTGGTCCCTCTCAGTGAGGTGCGTCGGGGAAGATCAGCGCGAGCCTGGTCAGGGTGGACCAGGCCATGCTCGGCGCGTGCGCGGGCTTGCTCCGCGAGACGACGGAGACCGCCTTGGCCGCCGGTCCATCACTGATTGCGTTGACGTGAAACGAACTATCGGTGGGCGGAGGAGTTCCGGTCACGCTGCTGTTGCTGTCCTCGCCTTCGGCGAGTCTGCGCTGCTCGTCGGGCGAGCGCTCCTAGGCTGCGAAGGGCTGACTGCCGGTGGCCCATGGCTACCGATGATGAGCCACGAGGTGAGCCCAGGCGGAGGAGGGTGACGGTGAGTGACCCTGGTGCGTCTGCCGGGGCGATCCGTCGACGGGCGTTCCTCACGGGCGCGGGCGTGCTGGGCGGAACAGTGATCTTGGCTGCTTGTGCCGGCGAGGGACGCGTACGCCTGGGTGCTGAGGCGCAGGTCGACGGGCAGCTCCCACGGGCTGGCGGCACGGGCCAGGTGCGCCTGATCGCAGCTGAGGCGGTCTCACCCTCGCAGATGCAGATGCAGGTGCCGCAGACGCAGGTCCAGCAGATCGACGTGCAGGACATGACCGCCTCGCGCGTGGCGGGCTCGAGCGGGCTGGCGGCCACGGTGAGAGCTGATGTGGGCGGTAAGTGGGTCAGCGCCACCCACGAGGTCCGATCGTTTCGGCTGCTGGGCATGACGTGGCCGGCAGCTGCTCGTCAGGGGGCCCAGCTGGTGCTGGCGGTGCGAGTGCGCAGCGGTGGGCAGTGGAGTGCCTGGCAGGTGCTCGAGGTGATGGAGACCGCCCCAGCCAGGTCGGAGGCTTCCTCGGCGCAGGTGCGGGAGGGCACAGAGCCGCTGGCAGTGGCCAGCAGCGACGCCGTCCAGGTACGCGTGTCCTCCGAGACGGTCGCGGCACCTGCCGGGCTGCGTCTTGAGCTCATCGACCCCGGCGAGTCCACAGCCCACGGCACAGCTGAGGGGACAGCTGATGGCACGGCCCGGGTCGCGCCGACGACGTTCACCAACCAGCCCGCGATCGTCACCCGCGCGCAGTGGGGCGCAGATGAGAGCTACCGCAATGACGTCCCCCACTACAACGCCACCATCAAGGCTGCCGTCATCCACCACACGGCCGGGAGCAACGACTACACGAGCCCAGCCGAGGCCCAAGGCGAGGTCCGAAGCGTTTACGCCTACCACACGCGAAGCCTGGGGTGGGATGACATCGGCTACCACTTCCTCGTGGACAGGTTCGGCACGATCTACGAAGGGCGCGCCGGCGGCGTCGACCGGCCCGTGCGAGGTGCCCACGCCGGTGGCTTCAACACCGACACCTTCGGTGTCTCGGTGCTCGGCAACTACGAGACAGCAGCTGCTACCCCGGCCATCGTGGACAGCGTCGCCCGCGTGACGGCGTGGAAGCTCGGACTGCACGGAGTGGACCCCAACGCCACGACCCAGCTCGTCTCCGAAGGTGGGGGGACCTCTCGCTACGGCGCTGGGACCGTGGTCGACGTAGCGACGATCATCGGCCACCGCGATGTGGGGGCCACTGCATGTCCCGGTGAGCACCTGTACGCCCAGATGGATCAGATCCGCTCCACGGTCTCGTCCTACCTGGACGCGGACGTCGACCCCGAAGTGACCCGGCTGGCCGGTGGTGACCGCTATGAGACCAGCGCCGCCCAGGCGCGGGAGATCTACCCGGACAGCCGCACCGTCCTCATCGTGGCCGGGGAGGACGACCACCTCGTCGACGGCTTGGTGGCCGCACCCCTGGCCGTGCAACGCCAAGCACCGATCCTGCTCTCGAGGCGGGACCACCTGCCTGATGTCGTAGCCCGAGAGGTGCAGCGACGAGCAGCGAACACGGCCTACCTCATCGGTGGTGCTTCCTCCTTGGGGGAAGGGGTCGAGCAGGCGCTGCGCGCGTGCGGTGTCACCCAGCTGGTCCGCATCGCAGGCACCGACCGGTATGACACAGCGGCCCAGGTGGCTCTGAAGATGGCTGAGGCGGGCACCGACGACGTCGCGGTGCTGGCCTCGGGGGAGACCGAGCACATGATTGACGCTCTGGCGGTCGGGGGCCCGGCCGGTCTGACCGCGCGTCCCATCCTGCTGACCCGCGCCGGCGGGACTCCGCAGGTCACTTTGGATGCCCTGCAGCGCCTGAAGCCGAAGTCCCTCGTCGTGGTGGGCGGCTCTGCGTCCGTCTCGCCACACAGCGCCGCTGCAGCGCTGGCCAAGGTCGGCCTGACGACCAAGTCCTTGGTCCGCATCGCTGGCCCTGACCGCTACAGCACCGCTACGGCCATCGCTTCAGCGTGGTCGGGCAAGACCGGAACGCATACGATCATCATCGCCTCGGGTGAGCAGGCCAACGTCGCCGACGCCATCTCCGCCGGAGCCCACGGCCGCCTGACACTGCTGGTGCCCCGCGGGGACCTGCCTGGTGCCACCGTGCAGTGGCTGCGTAGCCGTGCCATCAGTCAGGTCATCGTCGTCGGCGGCGCCAGCGCCGTCTCCAACAGCACGGTGACGCAGATCATGGACGCCCTCAAGGGCAAGCAGGTGCGGTCGGTGTAGGCCAGGCCGGCGCACCGCCCTCCCGTGAGGGCCCTCGAGCCGACAACGCCCACCCGCCCCCCGCCTGCCCCCGCCCGCGGCACAGCCACGGTGCTTTCTCCGCCTCGTCGCTTGCAGCGCACGCGTCGACCTCACGCGGCGGCGATGGCCAGGGCGCCAGCGAGCACTCCTGCACCGGTGAAGCAGGCCCCTAGCAGGAGTCCTCGGCGCGAGCTGGTGCTCCATGCTGGCGCGAAGCGGCACGGTCGCTCGATCACCACAGCTGTGACCCATGCCAGCGAACCGGCCACCACGATCTCCAGGGTCAGTAGCAGCGGCCAGCCCTGGATGCCTACATCCTCGGCGACGTAGATCACGGGCAGGTGCCAGAGGTACCACACGTACGACAGTCGACCGGCTGCTTGCACGGGCGCCCAGGACAGGATGCGCTGCGCCAGACCTGGCGCTCCTGCGCCGCCGGCGATGAGGGCGACGGCACCCAAGGTGGGGATGATGGCAGCTGACCCTGGGTAGTCCACCGTGCCTGTCCATTGAGCACTCGTCGCGATCAGCAGCAGGCCGGTGGTGCTCGCGCATGCCGCAGCGGCCGGCCACCAGGATCTGTGGATGAGCTCGTGCACAGCCGGGACGGCAAGCGCCAGGAGCGCACCGGCGGCCAGCTGCCAGGCGCGCGTCGGCGTGGACAGGTAGGCCACGGTTCCCGACAGGGGCGTCAGGATGATGGAGGTGCTGAGGGAGACCAGCGCCAGTCCACCAGCGACCACGGCCAGCCAACGGCGCACCGAGCCCCCGCGCTTGTGAGCTAGCCAGGCGGTCAGCATCACCAGCGGCGGCCAGGCCAGGTAGAACTGCTCCTCAACGGCCAACGACCAGTAGTGCAGCAGCGGACTGCCCACCCCGATCGGGTTCAGACCTGCCACGTCGGCTAGGACGTAGCGCCAGTTGGCGGCCTGCAGGCTCGCCGCGACTGCGTCGACGCCGACGCGCGCCAAGGTCGCCGGGGCGACCACGGCGACGATGAGCAGGACCGCGATGGTGACGCTCACGGCGCTGGGAAGGATGCGCCGCGCCCGGCGGGCGTAGAAGCGCGCCAGGTCCACCCGACCGGAGGTTTCAACCTCCCGCACCAACAGTCCGGTGATCAGAAATCCGGAGATCACGAAGAAGACATCGACACCGAGCCGCCCGCCGGCGATCCCGGGCACTCCGGCTTGGTAGAGCAGCACCAGCCCGAGCGCCAGAGCGCGCATGCCCTCGATGTCGGGACGAAAGGCGCTGCGGTGCCTGGTCGCTGGCTGGCCTTGCACAGGTGGAGCTGTCTGAGGCATGGGTGCTCCCTTCGAGCCCGGCTACGGCGACGAAGATCGCCATGAGCGCGGGCGTGGGTCGTGGTGGGGGGCCGAGACCGACCGGGGACGCCGTCACCGGCGGGTCGGTCAGGCGGTGCTGATGAAGTGCTCACCGGGGACGTCGCGGTCAACTAGTGAGCGGCCTGCAGGAGGTGGTGTCACCGCTGGTGCCCGCCCGCACAGCCGTCATTCGGGAGTGCGGACGGCCGTGCACGGTTCTTCCCAGGCTGAGCGCGGGACAGTCGCGAGACAGCCCTAGGACGGCCCGCGGTGAACAACCACAGGCTGGCGTCGTTGCGAACAGGTGCGGCTGCTCGACAGCAGAGCGCTACCTGCCGGCTCCGTCACGCTGACCTGCCCCAGGCGTGTCAGCGACGGCCCTCCCAGCGGCCTCGCTGGGCGGCCTTGTGTGACACCGCATCCAATGAGTCGCTGCCTGTCAGTTCCCGGCGGGGTTGGACATCCCGGCGCGGCAGCTCAGTCAGGAAAGACGTCGGTGACGAGGTCGACCAGCAGCAACGAAGTTGTAGCGCCGGGAGCTGGCGTGGTCAGAGTCGATGGGTAGACCAGGGACACATCGGCGGTTCGGGTGTCGAGGCCGACGCAGCGGTGGTCGACGCAGGTGTACTTCGAGGAGGGCTCGGTGACCTCAGAGGACGAGGCGGCTGCTGCGGCTCCCCACGCATCAGCGGTCGGTTCCTCGAAGGTCGTCAGGGGTGCCTGCACCAAGGAGGCCGAGGAAGCCGGATCGGGTGCGTTGGTGAAGGAGCCACCAGCTTTGAGCATGTTCGGCTGCGGTGAGGATGCAGTGTCGCCGGCCGCGACTGCTTCAGTGCCTCCAAAGCCGATCAACGCGTAGCCGGAGCTGATAGCTCTGTTCAAGGGCTCCGACAACGGCAGGTTCAACAGGCCGACGACCATCAGCGCAGTCAGGGCAAGCAGATACCCACCTGCCCCACAGCGACTGCGTCGTCGCTGCGCGCACGTCTGCTCGCGCAGACGGGCCATGACCGGAGCGGGCACTCGCGAAACGTACCGGCGCGGGACGCAGCGCAGCGGATCGAGCTGACCAATCACTCTTTCGCCGGCCTCTCGCAGCGACGGCAGTAGAGCGATCAAAGTGTCTGATGCTGTCCGTGAGAGCTTTCGCCGTTCGGATTGCCAGCTGGGGGTGCAGAGCGGGAATCCCGCAGGCGGACTCTCAGGCTGACCATGACCATGACCATCAGGCAGAAGGCGAACACCGGTAGGTCAGCCCAGCGGATGTAGGGCGTCTGACCCTCGTGCAGATCCACCGTGGCCGTCAGCACCTGCGCTCTACCCAGATCGCTGGTCTGGACGATCTGGCCGTCAGCGTCGACGATCGCGCTGTACCCGGTGGGGGCGCTCTGCACCACCGTGCGATGGCTTTCCCGGGCCCGTAGCTGGGCGGCTGCGAGCTGCAGCGCAGGGACGACATCGTAGGAGTAGGACGCAGCGTTGGTGGGCACCAGGATCGCCTGGCCTCCCGCCTGCACCGCCTCTCGTACCCGGTCGGCGAAGAACCCCTCATATGAGATCACCGTGCCGAGCCGGACCGTTCCTCGTGCGGTAGGGACGTCCAGGGCGGCTGTTCCCACCCCGACCAGCGCATCGCGTGGCACCAGGGTCCCGGCTGAGGAGATGCGCGACAGCAGAGCCCTCGCAGGCAGGTACTCACCGAAGGGAACCCGGTGCTCCTTCTCGTAGCGCCCCACGATGCGCCCTTCGCCGTCCCACAGCACTGCTGCATTGCGGAAGGTGGTCGAAGCCGTCTCCACCACCCCCACCACCACCGCAGCGCGCAGGCGCTCGGCCAGGGCGGCGACACGACGCTGTTGCGGTGCGCTGGCGACCGGACCGGACACGCTCAAGACGTTCTCCGGCAGCAGCACCAGGTCCACCGGCGGTACCTTCCCGGTCGCGATGTCGTCGCCCAAGTCCTCCGCCAAGACCAGGTGACGCTGCGTCACCTGGTTCGGATCGCTGAAGACAGCTCGCAGTCCACGCGGCCCACCGCCTTGGACCAGGGACAGGTGCAGCTGCCCGTTGCTCTGGGAGTGCACCTGCGCGCCCAGCGCGATCGGTGTTGCCAGCACCAAGGCTGCAGCTGCGAGAACCGCCAAGGACGGCAGTGACCGCTTCCCCGCTGACAGGAGCCAGCGACCACCGGTGCGGTGATGGTCTCGCGTCCTGGCGGGCGCTGGGCTGACGCGGACTGCTCGATGGCCCGCCCGCTCGGCCCACCCCGTCTGCAGCACACGAGCCAGTGCGACACCGCTGGCCACCGACACCAAGGTCACCAACGGTGCCCCACCCCACGCAGCGGCCACCGCGAACGGGCCTGAGGCCTGCCCCAGCGACAGGGCCGGCAGGGGGAACCCCTGCAGCGGAAAGCGCGCCAGCACCATCTCCAGCAGGGCCATGCAGGCAGGTAAGGCCCCGTAGTCGCGCACCAGATCTGCCGCGGTTGTCCGGCCAGTTCCCCCGAGGGGCACACGCCGCCCAGGGCCAGTGGTGGACCGGCTGGCGGGGCGGGGCAGTCGCCCCGGAGGGGCCGCCAACCGCAGCGCAAGGGTGAGCAGGCTGCCGATGACAACGCTGGCTGCGACGTACCCGATCACCGTGATCTCGGTCAACCACCACAGCGACGCCGTCGCCCACAGCCATCCAGCAACCCAACAGCTCCATGCGCGACTTCGGCCCCGCAGACCGTCCAGCCCCATCACCACCAGCAGTGACCCCGCAGGCAGGCACCACCACCACGAGCGCGGGGGGGCGGACAAGAACCACACCAAGACACCCGTGAGCAGCGATGTTGCCGACCATAACGGTGCCGACGTCCACCCAAAAGCACGGACGAGACCGGCAACAGGACCCCCGACACGGTCACCGGCCGGACCACTCCAGCGTGTCCTCGAGCCACGCGCGCCGTGTCGTCGCAAGACGTTGATGTCGTCACCCTTTCGCTTGCTGGACGCCCACCCGAGCAGGGCCCGTCGGTGTGCCATCTCGTGGTCCCACGGCGTGATCGTCAGTGATGCGCCGTGAGGGACCAGCCGGGATCGATCCCGGGATCCCAGCCGAGTGATCTCCACGGCGGGCGTCAGTTCCTGATGCGCACGGCACCCTGGCCGTCACGGACGTCTTGCATGCACGCCGCTGCAGCCCGTGGGCGAGCGTGCCCGCGGTGGTCGCGCGGGGCCCGTCCTTGACCGCAGCCCCTCGCATCAGCGCTGAGCGGTGATCGTCGTGGCAGGTTGCGCCGTCCTCGGGTGTCCCGCTTCACGTGGCGGCCACCACGCCGGTGCCCACCAGGGCTAGGACCAGCGATCCCGCAATGATGCGGTAGGCGATGAACAGCGAGTAGCTGTGGCGGGCGATGAACTTCAGTAGCCAGTCCACGGTGAGGTAGGCGACCACGAAGCTGACGAGGGTGGCCAGCAGCGTTGGGCCCCAGCCGATGCCGCTGGAGATCTGCGGCGCGGCGCTGACGCTCTGGTAGACGCTGGCCGCGGCCAGCGCGGGGATGGACAGGAAGAAGGACAGCCGGGTGACGGTGACGCGGTCCAGGCCGCGAAGCAGGCCGATCGACATGGTGGCGCCCGAGCGGGAGACGCCCGGGACCAGCGCCAGGCACTGCACCAGGCCGATGGCGAGGGTGTCGCGCCAGGTCACCGCGCTCTCGGGCTTGTTCTGGCTGGCGGTGCGGTCGGCGTAGAGCATGACGACGCTCCACCCGATGAGCGCGATGCCCACCACCCACAGGCTGCGCAGGGTGGTCTCGATGAGGTCGGAGAAGAGGAACCCGACGATCCCGATGGGCAGGGAGCCGACGATGACGCCGACCGCCATCCGCCAGTCGGCGTTGTGGCGGGCCTGGGAGTGGCGCAGCCCGTCCAGAACAGCAGCGATGAGGCGGATGAGGTCGCGGCGCAGGTACAGCAACGTCGCCAGCACCGCGCCGATCTGGATGATGACGGTGAAGGCGGTGACGTCGGGATCGTTGACCCTGTAGCCCAGCAGCTTCTCCAGGATTGTCAAGTGCCCGGTAGAGGAGACCGGAAGGAACTCGGTGACCCCTTCCACAGCTCCCAACAGGACGGCGTGCCACCACTGCACCTGAGGTGCTCCTCTCGTGGACGGACTGGCGCTGCAATGGATGCGAGCGCATGGCTAGCCGCCCTCAGGTGGACTGAGGGCTGAACGAGGTGCGCGCGCTGCATGATCGATCGGTGTGCTCGCAGGGTGCAGCGACCGCGCGCCGATCCCTGTCCGACCGCCTGCAGCTGCCAGGCCAGCGTCAAGGGCGGGTGCGCCCTACCGCTGCTCGCGTGCTCAAAGGCCGAAAGCGCCACCTTCGACCAGGATCACCACGCCGAGAACGATCAGCACGAGCGGGAACAGGATGTGCTCCCACCGCTCGAGGACCTCGGCGATCGGTCGGCGGGTGGCGATGTAGCGGGCGGCCAGGACCAGCACGGCGACCAGGGCGAGGAAGACCACCACGTAGGCGGTGATCGCGGCCGGGCCGACGGCCAAGAAGACCGGGACGTAGACGCCGATGTTGTCCCCGCCGTTGGCGAAGGTGACAGCGGCCACGCTCCAGATGGCCACGGCCCTGCCGGGGTCGTCGTCATCATCATCATCGTCGTCGTCACGGTTGCGCCAGGCCTGCCAGGCGGCGCGCAGGCCGATGAGCAGCGGGATGAGCCCGAAGTAGGGAATGACTCCTTCGGGCAGGAAGGCGCCGGCGCCAAGAGCGATGAGGATGGAGGTCACCAAGATGGCGCCGAAGCCGAGGTACTGACCAACTGTGATCTTGAACGTGGTGCCCGGGGCTCCAGCGCCGCGGGCGAAGAAGAGTGACAGCACGATGATGTCGTCGATGTTGGTCACCAGGAACAACCCGACGGCCTGCAAGGCGGAGACGGCGAGGGTCATAGACGTACCTTTCGATGATCAAGGTGATGTTGCTGCCCGCCGAGTCATCAAGCAGTACATGTAACATCAGTGCATGCAGATGATAGCCACGCCTGGTCATGGGACGGACCGTGCAGTGCTGGCTCCGGCTGCCGCGCTCTTCCGGGGGCTCGGAGACCCCACACGCCTGTCGTTGGTGCGTGAGCTGGCTCGCGGGGAAGCGCGCGTGGTGGACCTGTCCACAGCACTAGGACTGGGACAGTCCACGGTGTCCAACCACCTGGCGTGCCTTCGTGAGTGCGGCCTGGTGGACTTCCGTCCACAAGGGCGGGCCTCGGTGTACCACCTGACTCGCCCTGAGTTGATGGACCTGCTGATCGCTGCTGAGGCCCTCCTGCAGGCGACGGGGAACGCCGTGGCGCTGTGCCCCTCCTACGCGGACTCGGCGCCCGAGAGCTGCGCACTGGTCCCTGCTGGGCTCGGGCAGCCCGGTGAGTGAGACAGCGCTCAGCAGTGGTGCTGGGCGCGTGACGCCCCGCCGTCTGACCGGTCAGCGCCGGCAGCGAGCGTGGTGATGAGCGTCGACACTTCGGCCGGCGGCTCTGCTCGGACCAGCGCGGCATTCCTGCGGCGGGTCGTGGCGGGAACCATCGCAGCATCGGTCGTCGCTGTTGACCTGAGCGCCAAGGCGTGGGCGCAGAGCGCGCTGCAAGGCCGGGTGGTTCCGCTGGGGCCGGTGGACCTGCGCCTGGCCTACAACCCCGGGGTGGCCTTCTCCGTGGGGGCGAGCGCTCCGGCTGGGATCGTCCTGGCCGTCACCGCGCTCATCACTGTGGCCGTCGCAGTGTTCGCCTGGCGCACCGCAGCGACCCCTGACCGAGGACGCCTCGGCGCACTCGCCCTGGTCCTGGGGGGCGCAGTGGCCAACGTGGTGGACCGCGGCCGTGACGGGGTCGTCACCGACTATCTGCACAGCGGCTGGTTTCCGACCTTCAACCTCGCAGACACCGCCATCGTCGTCGGAGCGGGCCTGCTGGTGTTGAGCTCCCTTCGCCACGGCGGTGCCAGCGACGGTGACGACAGAGGCGCACAGGCATGAGCGCTGGACGCACGCGCCGGCCCCTGACGCGTCGGGCGCTTCTAGTCGGAGCGTTCGCTGCACCCACAGCAGCGCTGGCAGGCTGCTCGGGACTGGGCCAGCCCGGCCAGGACTCGGGCAACCAGCAGGGCTACGTCTCCGGCAACGGTGACGTGACCCTGCTGCCCGCGGCCGAGCGGGGCGAACCGGTCCAGCTCAGCGGAACAACCACACACGGCGACACCGTGGACGTCGGCGACTGGCGCGGTCAGGTGGTAGTGATCAACGTCTGGTACGCGGCGTGCGCGCCGTGCCGCCTGGAGGCGCCTGACCTGGCCCGGGTCGCCTCACAGACCCCAGACGTGCGCTTCCTCGGGCTGAACACCCGTGACGGTCAAGCGGTGGCGAACACCTTCGAGAAGGAGTTCGCCATCCCCTACTCCAGTGTCCTGGACGCGGGCTCTGGCCAAGCGCTGCTGTCGCTGCGCGGCACCATCCCGCCGCAGGCCGTGCCTTCCACGCTCGTGCTCGACGCCGAGGGGCGTCCGGCAGCACGAGCGGTCGGCCGCGTGGAGGAGAGCGTGCTGCGCGGCATGATCGATGAGGTCCGCAGTGGCCGAGCCGACGGCGCCGGCAGCTCCGGTGGCGCAGCGACCGTCAGCGGTGGCGCGTGAGCGCGGCTGATCTCTTCCAGCAGCTGGCAGGCGGCGGTCCGCTGGTGGTGGCCGCGCTCGTCGCGGCTGTGGCGGGCGTCGTCAGCTTCGCCTCCCCGTGCGTGCTACCGCTGGTGCCGGGCTATCTGGGCTACGTCACCGGCCTGACCGGTGTTGACCTCGGGCGCCAGCGCCGCGGCAGGCTGCTGCTCGGCTCGGTGCTCTTCGTGCTCGGTTTCTCGGCGGTCTTCGTCGCTGCCGGCGCAGCGTTCGGGGCTCTGGGTGCCTTCCTGGTGAGTCACCAGCTGCAGCTGACCCGGTGGATGGGCGTCGTCGTCGTCCTCATGGGGCTAGCCTTCCTCGGCCTCGTGCCCGGTCTGCGCGGGGAGGCGAAGGTGCGATGGCGCCCGGCAGCAGGCTTGGCCGGAGCGCCGCTGCTGGGAGCGACCTTCGGGTTGGGGTGGGCACCGTGCATGGGGCCGACGCTGGCGGTGGTGCTGGCTCTGGCCACCGATGCCGCCACCGCCTCGCGCGGGGTGCTGCTGTCAGTGGCCTACTGCCTGGGCTTGGGGCTGCCGTTCGTGCTCGTCGCGCTCGGACTGGGACGATCGACGAGGGCCCTGGACTGGGTGCGCCGACGGCGCTTGACCATCACCCGCGTCGGTGGCGCCGCGCTCGTCGCGGTTGGCGTGTTGCTGGTCAGCGGCCTGTGGACGCAGTGGCTGCTGGCTCTGCAGGGCAGCATCGGTGCCTTCGAGACGGTGGTGTGATGACGAGCGTCCAAGAGCGCCGCCCGGCCCTGCCCGAGCCGCCGGGCAGTGATCGCCCCGCAGGGCTCGGTCTGGTGGGCTGGGCCCGCTGGACCTGGCGTCAGCTCACGAGCATGCGCACGGCGCTGCTGCTGCTGATGCTGCTCGCGGTGCTGGCGGTGCCCGGCTCGCTGTTCCCCCAGCGCAACATCGACCAGGTCGCCGTGGCCCAGTACTTCCAGGACAACCCCGACTCTGCGCCATGGCTGGACCGGCTCAGCCTGTTCGACGTCTACTCCTCGCCGTGGTTCTCCGCGGTCTACCTGCTGCTGTTCATCAGCCTGGTCGGCTGCGTGCTGCCGCGCACCAAGGTGCACGTGGCCAACTTGCGCCAGGCCCCTCCGCGCACCCCGGCACGCCTGTCACGGTTGCCTGAGCACCGCACCGTCGAGGTCGATGCCGCTCCCGGTGACGTGCTGCGCGTCGCCCAAGACGTCCTGCGCAGCCGCCGGTACCGCACCGCGGACTTCGGCGACGACCGCCACGGCCCGTCTATGGCAGGGCAGCGCGGAGAGCTCCGAGAAAGCGGCAACCTGCTCTTCCACCTGGCCCTGGTGGGGGTGCTCATCGCCGTGGGCATCGGCGGCCTGTACGGCTACCGCGCCCAGGTGATCGTCCAGCAGGGGCAGGCGTACACCAACCAGGTCACCGCCTACGACAGCTGGGACCCGGGTGCCTACGTCGACGGCTCCGCTCTCCCGCCGTTCTCCTTCGCTCTGAACGCGTTGCGCGTCGCCTTCGACGAAGACTCCAGCGGCAACCAGTTCGGCGCCCCCCGCAGCTTCGAGGCGGACGTCACCGTCACCGACGCCCCTGGACAGGCACCGCGGCAGGAGAAGATCCGCGTCAACGAGCCCCTGCGCGCCGGCGGGGCGTCGGTGTACCTCGCCGGGAACGGCTACGCCCCGGTCATCACCGTGCGCAACGGCGCCGGGGAGGTCGTCTTCGACCAGGGCACACCGTTCTTGGTGCAGGACGCCAACTACACCTCCACCGGTGTGGTGAAGGTTTCCGACCCGGCCGGCGATCTCGGCCTGCAGGGTCTGCTCCTGCCGACAGCTTCCGAGGACTCGTCCGGGCCTCCCGTCTCGACCTTCCCCGATCTGCGCAACCCCGAGGTCCTCTTCTTCGCCTACACCGGTGATCTCGGTCTGGACGATGGTGTACCGCAGAACGTCTACGAGCTGGACACCTCGCGCATGCAGCGCGTGACCGACGTGGACGGGCAGCCACTGCGCTTTTCGATGAAGCCCGGTGACACCTATGACCTGCCGAACGGACTCGGCTCGGTGACGCTGGACAGGATCGACAGGTTCGCGGGCTTCACCGTGCGCCACGACCCGGCGCGCGCAATGGCCTTGACCTTCTCCCTGCTGGCCATCGTCGGCCTGACCGCGTCGCTTTTCGTCCCGCGGCGGCGCGTCTGGGTGCGGGCAGCACCCGCCACCGGTGACGCCGCGCAGGGCCGGACGCTGCTCGAGGTCGGCGCCCTGGCGCGCAGCGAGGACCACGGCCTGGCCGGCGAGGCCGACGCGGTCCTGTCCGCCGTGCTCGCGCGCCTGCCCGCCCGAGACACTGACCAGACCCCGTCCGACAAGCCCCCGCGACAGGAGGAGCCGTGAGCGTCGACGAGACCCTGGCCTCGGCCAGCAACTCCCTCGTCTACTCGGCCATGGCCGTGTACACCCTGGCCCTCGGCGCCAGCGCCATGGACCTCGCCGGCCTCGGCGAGCGCGCCACGGCGAGGAACCGCCGCAAGCAGCAGGGCAGGCAGGCGCTGCAGGCGGCGTCGCGCCAGCCGGCGGTCGTCGGGGCCGGTGCTGCCGGTCCGGTGGTGCGCACCTCCGCCACGCAGGAGCCGGTGCCCCTCGCCGAGGACGGCGCCCCCCGCAAGGCGGCCGGCATCGCCACCTCGCTGACGGTGCTGGCGCTGCTGCTGCACCTCGGCGGCGTGGTCACCCGCGGTCTCTCGGCGCACCGGGCGCCCTGGGGCAACATGTACGAGTTCTCCGTGACGGGCACCTCCGTCGTCGTCCTCGTCTACCTGCTGGTGCTCACGCGGCGCGACGTGCGCTGGCTCTCCACCTTCGTGCTGGCCCCCGTGCTCCTGAGCCTGGGCCTGGCCGTCGCCGTCCTCTACACCGACTCCGCGCCGCTGGTGCCCGCGCTGCAGAGCTACTGGCTGATCATCCACGTGTCGGTGGCGTTCGTGAGCTCGGCGCTGTTCGTGCTGGCCTTCTCCACCACCGTGCTGCAGCTGGTGCAGGAGCGCCGCGAGGCGCAGCGCGCCGCCGGCGCCACCCCGGGTGCCGGCCGCTTCATGGAGGCGCTCCCCAGCGCCGCCGACCTGGAGAAGCTCTCCTACCGCCTCATCGCCATCTCGTTCCCGCTGTGGGCGTTCACGCTGGTGGCGGGCGCGATCTGGGCCGAGGTCGCCTGGGGCCGGTACTGGAACTGGGACCCCAAGGAGGTGTGGACCTTCATCATCTGGGTGGTCTACGCCGCCTACCTGCACGCCCGGGCCACCGGTGGCTGGAACGGGCGTCGCGCGGCGTACCTGTCCATGGCCGGCTTCGCCTGCCTGATGATCAACTACGGCGTGGTCAACACGGTCTTCCCGGGCAACCACTCCTACGCTGGTATCGGTTGAGAGCGCGCCGTCCATGCACCTCGAGCGCTTTCAAGGTCCTGATCGACCTGCGCTGGTGGGGATCCAGTGAGCGCTGACGCTGGCCGGCGTCCTCGGCGATGGCTCCTGGCCCTGCTAGTGGCAGCTGCGGCCGCTGGCCTGGACCAGGTCACCAAGGCAGTGGCCGAGCGCACGCTGGACGGCTCGGCGCGCGAGCCATTGTTGGGTGACTTCCTCGGGCTGCAGCTGTCCTTCAACCCGGGGTCTGTCTTGGGGCTGGGGTCAGGCAGCACGTGGCTCCTGACGGTCGCGGCTGGCTTGGCCTTCTTGGCCTTGACGCGGGCAGCGCTGTGGGCCCCTTCGAGGGGATGGGCGCTGGCGACCGGTCTGCTGTGGGGCGGCGTGACCGGCAACCTGCTTGATCGGCTGCTTGCCCCTCCCCGCTTCGGGCAGGGACACGTCACCGACTTCCTGACCTACGGACACCTCTTCATCGGCAACCTTGCCGATGTGTGGCTGACCTTTGGCGCTGCCCTGGCTGCTGTGCTGCTTATGGGGGAGGCGCTGCAGGATCCCTCCGCCCAGCACCCCGTCCAGCCTCCTGGGCATCCACAGCAATTGCGCGAGCGCAAGTGAGCGACGCGCCGTGGTGGACATCACGCCTTGGCCCTAGGCGACAGTCCGTGTGCCCGCAGGCTGCCCGTGGGAGGCGCGCGAGCCGTAGGGAGCCGTGAACCCTGGGCAGGACCACACAGCGGCAGACTCGCTGCTCAGGCGCCAGGAAGGTTGTGACCAAAAGTAGCTTTCGGGTACGTTCTGGTGACTTTCGGGCATCCGAGAGCTCTCAACGCGCACGCCGAGCCCCTGCCAGCGCGGTCGAGGTCCACACATCCTTGTGGCAGGGGACGGGGGAACCACTTCCGGGCGCGCTGCTCTTCGGAGCGTCGTCGCGTCCTCGGGGTGAAGCTCGCCTAGCGAGCCGGGGGACCTCACCTCCCGAACCCGACAGCTCACCTCGCAGGCGTCGGAGAGGCTCACCCCCACATGTCGATGACTCCCGCCCTCAAGCCTGCCCGCAAGCACCAGCGCGCCCTGACCCGGCTCGTCGCCGGCCTCGCACTGTCCGGCGGCCTCGTCGCCGGTGCCGCGATCCCGGCCAGCGCCGCACCCGTGCTGAACAGCGGGGCCGTCCTGGCCACCGCGAGCCAGTACATCGGCACCCCCTACCGCTTCGGCGGCACCAGCCCGTCCGGCTTCGACTGCTCGGGCTACACCCAGCACGTCTACGCCGACAACGGCATCGCGCTGGCACGCACGACTTCCGAGCAGCTGGCCACGACAACGCGCATCAGCAAGTCCGAAGCGCGCCCTGGCGACCTGGTGTTCTTCGTCAACGCTGCGGGGCGGCCCTACCACGTCGGCATTTACACCGGCGATGGCCGCATGATGGACTCCCCGCGCACAGGCAAGTCGGTCAGTGAGCGCTCGATCTGGACCGAAGACGTGATCTACACGCGCGTGTGAGCCCACCTTGGCGCCCACCTCGGGGCCGATGAACAGGGTCGCTCTGACCCAAGGTGGGCGCCAAGGAACTTCACGAACGAGTCGTGCTGTGATCGAGAGGTTGACCGCGAGGGGGACGCCCCACAACGCCCTGCCCTTCCTGCAGCAGGTACCACGAAGGCGACCCAAGCCAGTCCTCGTGCCACAAGTCTTCAGGGGCATCAGACGGCCAGGCCCTTCACGTGTGCGCGAAAGCCGTGCAGCAGTATTTTCCGAGCGGGCAGTGGAACCGACGGCGCTCTCGGGCGCGGGGGTGCTCCTGGGGTGTAGTTCTGCTCGTCGACAGCCGATGAAGTTGGCGTGACCCGCATCAGTGCTGCGACGATGGTCCAGGCCTTCGTCATTCTTGTGACGGCCGTCGTGTTCGGCTTGATGGTCTTTGGTCCGTCCGACCCTTCGGGGCAGGGCTCGATGAGCGGCTCGAAAGTGAGCGGCATGAATATCGGCGGCATGTCCGCGGGCAGCAGGTCCATGGACTCCCATGACAGGAGCGGGCACTGACGCCGCCCCACGGGGCCTCGTCTCTGTCTCGCTTACTCCAGCACCCTTTCCGGACCCAACCGCTGGCTGCTGCGCCCGTCGCCTCTCTGAGCAGGTAGGACAGGGCGTCTGCGCGCATCTGCCCTGGTCGGCGATGCAGTCGGGCGGTCACTGGTCAGGCGATGAGGCGATGAGTGGCCAGGGGTGTTGCCTGGCGCCGGACAACCTCAGCTGACCATCGAGGGGCAGGTGGCCTCGACACGGAGGTCACGCGATCCGGGCACGCCGCCAGATCGGTACCACCTGCCGCACCACCGACGGGCCATATGGTCAACCTCCGCTGTACAGTCAGTACATGCTGACGATGGCGTCCCGCCTGCAGGTGATGCAGCGGCTCGGTCGAGCGATGGCCGACCCGACCCGCTCCCGCATCCTGAGCCGGCTGCTGGACGGCCCCTGCAACCCCGCCCAACTGGCCCGGGACCTGCAGCTGACCCCCTCCAACGTCTCCAACCACCTCACCTGCCTGCGCGGCTGCGGCCTGGTGGTCGTCACCCCCCAGGGTCGCAAGGCCAGCTACGAGATCGCTGACCCCCACCTGGTCAAGGCCCTCACCGCCCTGGTTGACATCGTCCTGGCCGTCGATGACGGACGCCCCTGCGCTGATGCTGACTGCGACGTCCCGCTGTGCTGCGGCCCGGGCGCTCTTGAGACGGCTAGGACCCCCCAGGCCGCCCCGGTCGCGGACGGCACCGAGCCCGCCGACGCCACCGGGGTCCGACCGTGAGCGGCGCCTGCTGCGGTGAGGACGAGCCCCGCTCCACGCCAGTGAGCCAGCGGCGCAGTGAGCGACCCAGCCAGCGCATCCAGCTCACCCTCCAGCCGCAATCTGCACCACCGAGCGGCTCCCTGCAGGCCCAACCCGCGGACCCAGCCACCACGAGCACCACAACCACCGAACCAGGGTGCGACTGCTGCTCCCCAGCTCCGACACGGGTACGCCTGGATCTCGGGCCGGCCACCTCCGGTGAAGCAGCCCCCCACCTAACCGACATCGCCGACATCACTGACGGCGCAGACCGCAGAGATCGCCCAGGCCCTGCTGACCTCGATGACTGCTGCGCCCCCAAGGCCCGCCCTACCGACGCTGAACTTGTCCACGAGGACCTGCCGCCGTGGTGGCGCGAATCGGCGCTGCGCCTGCCGGCGGCCTCGGGGCTCCTGGTCGCCGCCGCCCTGGTGCTGGACCACCTCGCCGGCGCCCCGACCGCCGCGGCCGTGCTCAACGCCGCCGCCCTGCTGGCGGGAGCGTGGACGTTCATGCCCGGGGCGCTGCGCCGCCTGGTGCGCGGCCGTCTTGGGGTCGGGCTGCTCATGACGATCGCCGCCGCGGGCGCGGTGGCCCTGGGCCACCTCGGCGAAGCAGCCGCCCTGGCGTTCCTGTTCTCCATCGCCGAGGCCCTCGAGGACCGCGCCATGGACCGCGCTCAGCACGGCCTGCGGGCTCTGCTCGCCCTAGTCCCACCGACCGCACGGGTTGAGCGCCCCGCCCAGCCGACCGGCAGTCCAGGCGAGCACGTAGTGCCCGCCGTGCAGGTGCGCACCGGGGATGTGCTGCTGCTAGCCGCCGGTGAGCGCGTGGCCACCGACGCCGTCGTCCTGACCGGCCGCTCAGCCCTGGACACCTCCGCGGTCACCGGTGAGTCCATTCCCGTCGCGGTCGGCCCCGGCGAACCCGTCCCGGCCGGGTCGGTCAACGGCACCGGCACGCTGCGCCTGCGGGCGGTCGCCGATGGGCGGGACAACTCCCTGACCCAGATCGTGCGCCTGGTGGAGGCAGCCCACGCACGTAAGGGCCAGCGCGCCCGCCTGGCCGACCGCATCGCCCGACCCCTGGTGCCAGCGGTGCTGGCCCTGGCGGCGCTGGTGGCGCTGTACGGCGTGCTCGTCGGCGAGCCGGAACTGTGGCTGCAGCGGGCTCTGGTGGTGCTGGTGGCGGCCTCCCCCTGCGCGATGGCGATCGCGGTCCCGGTCACCGTGATCTCTGCGATCGGCGCGGCCAGCAAGCTGGGGGTGGTCATCAAGTCCGGGCAGGCCTTCGAGGACCTCGGCGCGGTGCGCCAGGTGCACCTGGACAAGACCGGCACCCTGACCCGCGGCACCCCTCAGGTGGTCGCTGTGGCCACCATCTCCCCCGTTGCCGCCAGCACCTCCTACAACATCTCCAGCAGCGCCTCGGGGACGTCTGCGGACCGGGTGCTGCGAGCGGCCGCTGCTATCGAGGCAGGCAGCACCCACCCCCTGGCTCACGCCCTGCTGACTGCGGCCACCCTTGAACAGGCAGACAGCGCGACCCTCCCCGACGCCACCGACGTGCACGAGCACCCCGGCCAGGGCATTAGCGGCCACTGGGGCGGCACCGCGGTGCGGGTGGGCAGCACCCGCTGGATCGACCCCGGTGCCCTGACCGGCGACGTCGAGCAGATGACCGCCGCGGGCATGACCGTCGTCCTCGTCGAGATCGACGGTCACCTCACCGGCGCCATCGGGGTGCGCGATGAGCTGCGTCCCGAAGCCGCCGAGGCCGTCGCCCTGCTGCGCCAGCAGGGCCTGGCGGTGTCAATGCTGACCGGGGACGACGCCCGCACCGCTCACGCCCTGGCATCCCAGGCCGGCATCACCGACGTGCGCGCTGCGCAGACCCCGGCGGACAAGGCCAGCGCCGTCCACCCCACCGCATCCTCCCGAGGTGGGACGGCGATGGTCGGGGACGGAATCAACGACGCCCCCGCCCTGGCCACTGCCACCGTCGGCATCGCCATGGGCCTGACCGGCTCGGCCGCCGCGATCGAGTCCGCCGACGTCGCCTTCACCGGCACCGACCTGCGCCTGCTGCCCCGCGCGTTCGCCCACGCCCGCCGCGGCCGATCGATCATGACCGCGAACATCGCCCTCGCGCTGGCGATCATCGTGGTGCTGGTGCCGCTGGCGCTGTTCGGGGTGCTGGGCCTGGCGGCGGTGGTGCTCGTCCACGAGGTCGCCGAGGTCATCGTGATCGCCAACGGCGCCCGCGCGGCGCGCCTGCCCCGACGACGCCGCGTGACCCTGGAAGGCGCCGAGGTGACCGGCACCGACAACGCAAACCGCCGCGCTGCCAGTGCCACACCCTCTCGTTGAGCCCGGTGCGTCACAGCGACCCACGGCCGGTCGGTGTGCTGTCGCTCACCGGTGTGACTCGCGCAGCAGCGTGCCCATGCGCGCGGCGGGAGAGCCAGACGGTGGCTGTAGCGTCGAGAGGGTGAGTTGCCATCGAGTCGCCGCAGTCGCGGCATCCGGTGGCACACACGTCGACCTACCAGTCGATCCATCAGTGCGTCTGGCCGTCGCTGTGCACGGGGGCCTGGCCGAGGACGCCCGAGGCGTGCGACAGGCCCTTCCAGGACGCGTGCTGCTGGCAGGGTTGGCGCTGGTGCTGGCGGTGTTGAGCTTCTGCCTCGCGGGTGCGTACACCGCCGACCACGCCCGCGATGCCCGGGCCTCCGCGGCCGCGGCGATGGGGGTGCAGCGCAGCCTCGTCGATGCAGCACCAGTTGGCCTGCAGCCGGCGGTGACGGCGGAGATGGCGGAGACGGCGGCTTCGTCTGCCAGCTCGTCCCCGGAGAGTCACCTCACGGACCCGTCAGTCGGGTCCAGCGTGACTGACGGTGGTCACGACCAGGGCGAGGACGGCTCACGCGGCGCTCATCAGCACGTCGAGCACGACGTCTTGATGGATGTCGCCCCGCGCGCAGGTGCGCCAGTCAACACCGCCGCCACGATCACTTCTCGGCAAGCGCCACCGCTGGTGCATGCCCCCATCGTTCTTCCTCCCGATTAACGGCTAGCGCCGGCTAGAGCTGGCTGCCCCCCACGACGCCTCGCAAGGTGTCGCGTCGCTGTGCCCGTGTGCCCGTGCCCTGACCGATATGGGCCCATCGTCTGGGTCCATCGCCGTGGACTTCGCGTGCGCCACGTGTCTGGGTCGTCCAGGCACCACCCGTGCAGCTGATCCGAGGGCTTGCCTGGCAGTTCGTCACGTCGGGAGTTGAGGTCAGCGCTGCACCTCCTCCATCTGCGTCCTGGCTGTTCCCCGTCTGCAAGGAGCTCCCATGTCTGCTCGTACCCGCGCCGTCATCGACTGGCTGAACAGCGCCGGCTTCACCATCGCCGCCACGGCTTTCGGGCTCCTCTGCCTGTTCCTGGTCGTGTCCTACCTGTTCACCTGACCACTGGACCTTCACCTGACCACTGGACCGCCGAGGCCAGCGCCGAGCGGCGCTGCTGCCGCTTGGCCCTCCTGCTCCATCACCAGCGAAGGACTTCCGTCATGAACTCTGCGGACAACTCAGCGCCTCGTGGATCGGCGCCCGACCCACAGCCCGACGACGTGGGTGCCACCACCGATCCCACGACCCCCGGCTCCCCGACCAAGGCAAAGGGAGGGCCCGGTCCAACCGGGGCATCCACTGCGGCCGGCACAGCTGCTGCGTCCTCCGCGCATGTGAGGGCCACCAAGGTCGGCAAGGCGCAGGTGCGCCAGGAGGCACGGCCTGCTCGCCCAGCGTCGGCGCGCAGGGCTGTGAGGTTGTCGGTGTTCGTCGTGGTGGCGCTGGTGGCGGTGCTCGGTGCGGCTCTGCTGGGCAGCCGCTCGGGCGGCGGGCAGGCCGAAGCCGCTGATGTGGTGCGCCAGGACAGCCACCGCCTGGGCGCGCCGGGCAGCAGCGGGGTCACGCTGACGGAGTTCTTGGACTTCGAGTGCGAGGCGTGTCGAGCTGCCTACCCGCTGGTGGAGCAGCTGCGGCAGGACTACGCCGGGCGCGTCACCTTCGTGGTCCGCTACTTCCCCATCCCCGGGCACGCCAACTCCACCCCCGCTGCTGTGGCCGTTCAGGCCGCATCCGAGCAGGGTCAGCTGGAGGCGATGTACCAGCGGATGTACCAGACCCAGGAGCAGTGGGGCGAGCAGCAGCAGCCCACTCCTGAGGTCTTCCGCGCCATGGCTGTTGAGCTGGGGTTGGACATGGCCGCCTTCGATGCCGCCGTCGCTGATCCGGCCACCGCGGCCAGGGTGGCCTCCGACTTCGAGGACGGCATCGCCTTGGGGGTGCAGGGCACCCCGACCTTCTTCGTCAACGAGGAGAAGATCCAGCCCGCAACGGAGCAGGAGTTCCGCGCGTTGTTGGACCAGGCGCTGGCCGAAGCCGAGGGCGACAACTCGTGAGGCGGTTCCAGGTCAGCGAGCGCACCTCGATCGGGCCGCTGCTTGTCGCTGCGTTCGTCGCCGCCGTGGTGCTGCAGGCTCTCGCGCTCACCGTGGCGGGGCCGGCGGCGGCTCATGGGGCGTTGAAGTCGACCTCACCGGCTGAAGGGGAGCAGCTGAGCGTTGCACCCACGGAGGTGGTGCTGGATTTCAACGAGGTTCCTCTGCCGCTGGGCACGGCGGTGGCCGTCACCGATGCGCAGGGCACGGTGGTCTCCACCGGCCAGGTCCAGCTGGACCAGCGCCGCCTGACCCAGCCGCTGCAGCCGGGCCTTTCCCCGGGGAACTACCGCATCGCCTGGAGGGCGACGTCGGCGGATGGGCATCCGGTCTCCGGGGAGCTGGGCTTCGTCGTCGCGGCCGGTGCTGGTGCTGGTGCTGGTGCTGGTGGCGCATCGTCCGCTGCTGGTGGTGCAGCAGCCGGTACGGGCACTCCTGATGCTGACGATGGCGCCACCGGTGGCGCACCGAGCGATCCCAGCGCCGGCCCGGCATCGGCTGCGGACGCCTCCGCCTCACCGCAAGCCGAAAGGCCGCAGGTCTCGGCGACCGCGGGGGTGAACGACGGCGGGGGGATGTCCGGCGGGGCTCTGCTCACCGGTGGTGCTGCCCTGCTGCTCTTGGTAGCCGTCGCGGTCAGTGTCCTGCGCCGACGGCGGCGCACGGCCTTGACCGAGGAAGCCTCCACTCAAAGATCGCCACAGCGATGAGGCTCCACCCGGTGATGCGGCGCTCAGCTGCCCGGTCAATTGCTCGGTCAGCTGTCTGGTCAGCTGCTGGGCCGGCTGCGCGCCGTGGTCGAGCACCCAAGCAGGCTCGGGTGCTGTGGGGCGCCGGGCTGGTGGCACTGAGCGTGACGCTCTCAAGCTGCGCCGGCCTCGGGGTCCAAGGGGATGACGGCTCCCAGCAGGGCTTCGTGGCCGGCGACGGCACCTGGGAACTGGTGGCCGAGACCGACCGCACCGACGCCGTGCAGATCACCGGCCCCGGCAGCGACGGTTCGACGGTCGACGTCAGCGCCCTGCGCGGACACGTCGTGGTCATCAACGTCTGGTACGCCGCCTGCGCACCCTGCCGCGTGGAGGCTCCCGACCTGGCTGCAGCTGCCCGGGAGTACTCCGAGGCAGGCGTGCGCTTCGTGGGGATCAACACCCGGGACGGACTCGCAGCAGCGAACACCTTCGAGCGGCAGTTCTCGGTCCCCTATCCCAGCGTGATGGACTCCGGATCCGGACAGGCCTTGCTCGCGCTGCGCGGGGTGGTACCGCCGTTGGCGGTTCCCACCACGATCGTGCTGGACCGTCAGGGACGTCCCGCTGGACGCATCGTGGGGCGCGCTGACCCAGGAGTGCTGCGCGGCATGATCGAGCAGGTAGCGGGTCTGTCCTCTGTGTCGCCTTCCGCTGGAGCTGGTCAGGCACCGACGTCGAACGATGCTGCTTCCCGGGCGCCCTCGGCACCGGCTGGCGCTGCGGCGTCGCTGAACGTCGGAGGGCTCGGGGTGGGGCTGCCCATCACCCCGGTCGGCGTCGGATGACGAGGCCGCAGCCAGTGCCGATGTGCCGCCGGCACGACAGAGGTGCGTGCGCAGAGGGGTCTTCGCGCGGCGCAGCGGCGGCTCGGTGCCTCGGCGGGCCCAAGCCCCTGGTGGGGCGGTCGTGAGCGTTCCCACGGTGACGGGTCTGGGTTCGCAGTTCGCCCAGAGCGCCTTGAGCGGACCGCTGCTCGTGGCCTTGACCGTCGCGGGGGTCGCTGGACTGGTGAGTTTCGCCTCGCCCTGCGTGCTGCCTCTGGTGCCGGGCTACCTGAGCTACGTCACGGGTCTGAGCTCGGTGGCGTTGGAGGACCGGCGCCGCTGGCGCGTCGTGCTCGGTGCTGGACTGTTCGTGCTCGGCTTCGCCGTCGTCTTCATCGGTTTGGGTGCTGCCTTCGGTGCACTCGGTGAGCAGCTGCAGCGCCATCAGGTGCAGCTCTCGCGCTGGCTGGGGGGCGTCGTCGTGCTCATGGGGCTGGTCTTCCTGGGTGTGCTGCCCGGATCGGGGCGGCAGGTCTCACTGCGTTGGCGACCGGCGGCTGGCCTGGCGGGCGCTCCGTTGCTGGGGGTGGTCTTCGGGTTGGGGTGGGCGCCGTGCATCGGTCCGACGCTGTCGGCGGTGCTGAGCTTGGCCACCGATCAGGCCAGTGCGTGGCGAGGGGCTGTGCTGACGGCGGCCTACTGCGCCGGACTGGGCGTGCCCTTCTTGGTGGTCGCGCTCTTCGTGGGGCGCAGCCAGCGGCTGCTGATGGTGCTGCGCCGCCACCGCTTGCTGATCTCTCGGGTAGGAGGGGTCGGCCTGGTGGTGATCGGTGTGCTGCTGTTGACGGGTCTGTGGGGCCGCTGGCTGGCTGAGATGCAAGGAGTCATCGGTGGATTTCAGACGGTGGTGTGAGGACGTGGTCAGGCCTGCCTCGGCTGGCCCTGCACGGTGTGCCCTGCTGCATGCGGTGCTCGTGGTGGATGAGGCAGACGCCTGTGCCCCTGCTCCCAGGCCGCTCGCTCGCACCTGTGGGGCGGGCGCGTGATGGCGCTGGCGTCGGGCGAGGGTGAGCTGCCCGCGGCTGGCCCCTCGCTGCAGACGCTGCTGAGCCTGACAGCGGGGGGGCTGCACGTGCTGCCCGTCCTGATCAGCGTGGTGGGGCTGGCCTACTTCGCCGGGGCGGTGAAGCTGTGGCGCAGCGGCCGGCGCTGGTCGGTGTGGGCCACGACGTCCTTCATGGCGGGCTGTGCGCTGGTGCTGGCCGTGACGGTGAGCGGGGTGGAGGTCTACGGCAGCCGCATCTTCTCCATCTTCATGTTCCAGCAGCTGACGCTGATGATGGCAGCGCCCGTGCTGCTGGTGCTTGGCCGTCCTGGGACGTTGCTGCTCAAGGCGCTGCCGCGGCGCGGGCGGGCTGCGGTGCTGGGACGGCCGGTGCTCGCCGCAGCGCTGTGGGGGCTGCGCTCCAGGCTCGGGAGGGTGCTGTTGCACCCGGTGGTGTGCCTGCCGCTGTTCCTGGCGTGCTTCTACGGGATGTACCTGACCGACCTCGCTGGGGTGTTGCTGTCCTCACCTGCCGGGCACACCGCCGCTGAGGTCGCCTTCTTGGCAGCCGGGGTGCTCTTCACCGTGCCGGTGCTGTCCAATGACCCGCTGCCCGCGGTGCACGCGCCTATGACCCAGGCCGCGGAGGTGCTGCTGGAGGCGTTCCTGCACGCCTTCTTCGGGGTGATCATCATGATGGCTTCCACGCCGTTGGTTCCCCACTTCGCCGACCCACCGCCCGGATGGGGGGTGGACGTGATGGCCGACCAAGCCGTGGCGGGGGGTCTGGCGTGGTCCTACGGGGAGATCCCTTCGGTGCTGCTGCTGGTGGTCATCTTCGTGCGGTGGCGGCGCAGCGATGAGGCTGCGGCATCGGCTCGGGATCGCTACGTCGAGGAGCACGGCGATGCCGAGCTGGAGGCCTACAACGCTCACCTGGCGGCTCTGGCCGCCGGCTCGCCTGCGCGCCACGACGCGGATGGCAGGACCACCCCGGACCCGAGCTCGAGATCAGGCTCGGAAACAGGCTCGGAAACAGGCTCGGCAACGGGCCCGGGAACGGGCTCGTGAGCCCGGGGGAGGTGCGGCCGGACCTACCGTTTGTACATGCGTCGATGTACATTTGGCGCGTGCAGGTGGCTACCCATGCCGATGTCCTGGCGCGCTTCGGCCAGGCGCTGTCTGACCCGACCCGGGCCCGGCTGCTGCTGGCCTTGCGCGAAGGTCCCGGGTATCCCACCGAGCTGGCAGCCTCCCTGGGCACCTCGCGCCAGAGCCTGTCCAACCACCTGACCTGCCTGCGCGGCTGCGGTCTCGTGGTGGCCACCGCAGAAGGCCGGCGCACGCGCTATGAGCTGGTTGCCCCCGGTCTCGTGCACGCCCTGGAGGACCTGCTGCGCCTGACCCTGGCCGTGGACCCGCTGGTCTGCGGCTCGACTCCGAAGGAGTGCTGCTGATGCCCCACGATCACTCCAGCGCTGCAGCGGGCGAGCAGCACGCAGGCTGCGACCAGCGACGTCGGCTCGCCATCGCCTTGACCATCACCGTGGCCATCACCGCAGCGGGCCTGACCGGTGGCCTGCTGACTGGCTCCTTGGCCCTGCTCGCCGACGCCGGCCACGCCTTGACCGACGCCGCAGGTCTGGCGATCGCTCTGGTCGCGGCCACCTTGGCGCTTCGCCCGGCCACCGATGCGCGCACGTGGGGCTTCCGGCGTGCTGAGGTGATCGCCGCCGCCGTGCAGGCCGTGGCGCTGTTGGGCATCGGCGTCTTCGTCATCGTGGAGGCCATCCGCCGCTTCAGCGAGCCACCGGAGGTGGCCTCCTCGGGGATGGTCCTGTTCGGCGCGGTGGGGTTGCTGGGCAACGTCGTGGCGATCTGGGTGCTGACCCGCGGCGGCCACAGCCACGCCCACGGCTCCTCCTCGAACGGCGAGGGCGAGGGTGGCGGCTCCTCTCCCGCAGCGCTGCGGTCGCTGAACATGAAGGCGGCGCTGCTGGAGGTCATCAACGACGCACTCGGGTCACTGGCCGTCATCATCGCCGCGGTCGTGATCGCCACGACCGGCTGGACGCGTGCCGACGCCGTCGCCTCCCTGCTCATCGGGGCTCTGATCATCCCGCGCACGGTGCGGCTGCTGCGTGAGAGCGCTGAGGTGCTGCTGGAGTCCACTCCCCGGGGCTTGGACCTGGCCGCGGTGCGCGAGCACCTCCTCGCTCAAGAGCACGTGCTGGCCGTGCATGACCTGCACGCCAGCCAGATCAGCACGGGGTTGCCCGTGCTGAGCGCACACGTGGTGGTGGAGGACTCCTGCTTCCACGACGGACACGCCCCACAGGTGCTGGACGCGCTGCAGCAGTGCCTGGCCGGTCACTTCCCGATCAGCGTGACGCACTCGACGTTCCAGATCGAGCCGTCCAGCCACTCTCACCACGAAGCTGGCGCCCACTCATGATCAGTGATGAGCGCAGGTCGCGGAACAGAGCGGCTCCGGCGTCCCGACATGTGAAGCCGGCCCGCCTGTGACCCCCTGACCATCTCGACCGGAACGAGCCGCGGTTGCTGCGCCGGCGACTATCAGGTCCGAGAAGATTCGCTCATCGATACAGGGCGCCGTGGGCCTCACCCTGGCTGCTGTACGCGTGACGGCGGCCGCAATGGCCGGTGGGCGACGGTCGGCCAGGCGCCAGCCAGGTAACGATCAGCGGCGTGCTCGTGAAGGCAGGGTCATCGGGTCGTGGGTGCTGCCGTCAGAGCAGCATCCAAGCCGGTGACGGTGTCCGAGACCTGGCGCAGCTGGCCGCCGCTGGCCTCGACGGCACGGAGGTCCGTGGTCGCCGTCGCGACATCACTCACCGCCGACATCGTGGTCTGGATCGTCGCAGGTGGGCCTGCTGCCGAGCCGCCGTCACTGGTGCAGATCCTGACCTTTACGCCGACGCGGCTGAGCCGGCAAGAGCTCGAAGAGCCGGGGACGCCGTCAGGCCCGCAGCGCCGAGGAGCTGCGGCGAGGTGCTGCAGCGCGGCGGGCGCGGACGACGACGCCCTTGAGTGAATCTGTAACTTTCAGGTACTTTTCGGTCGCTCTCGGACATGACCGAGTGCTCTCGTCGCGCACGCCGAGCCCCTGCCAGCGCGTTCGAGGTCCGCAGATCCTTGTGGCAGGGGACGGGGGAACCACTTCCGGGCGCGCTGCTCTTCGGAGCGTCGTCGCGTCCTCGGGGTGAAGCTCGCCTAGCGAGCCGGGGGACCTCACCTCCCGAACCCGACAGCTCACCTCGCAGGCGTCGGAGAGGCCC
>NZ_VKAC01000014.1:0-28955 GCF_008041935.1 Quadrisphaera setariae | reverse complement strand
GGAACCACTTCCGGGCGCGCTGCTCTTCGGAGCGTCGTCGCGTCCTCGGGGTGAAGCTCGCCTAGCGAGCCGGGGGACCTCACCTCCCGAACCCGACAGCTCACCTCGCAGGCGTCGGAGAGGCCCACCCCCATATGTCGATGCCCCATGCCCATCACGGGCGCCACGTCTCCTGCCGCCGCTGCGACTCCTCGCCCACCGGTACCTCCCGTCCCCGCCGCGCCCTGGCCCGGGCCGCCGCCGGTATCGCCCTGAGCGGTGGTCTGATGGGTGCCGTCGCGCTTCCGGCCAACGCGGCGCCGGTGCTGAACAGCGGCGCGGTGCTGACCACCGCCAGCCAGTACATCGGCACGCCGTACCGCTTCGGTGGCACGACGCCGTCCGGCTTCGACTGCTCGGGCTTCACCCAGCACGTCTTCGCCCAGCACGGTGTGAGCCTGCCGCGCACCACCAGCCAGCAGCTGGCCGCGGTGACGCGCATCAGCAAGGCCCAGGCCAAGCCCGGTGACCTGGTGTTCTTCGTCAACGCCTCCGGCAAGCCGTACCACATGGGCATCTACACCGGCGATGGCCGACTGATGGACTCCCCGCGCACGGGCAAGTCGGTCAGCGAGCGCTCCATCTGGAGCGACAACGTCATCTACGGCCGCGTCTGACCTGAGCGCGAGACCTGAGCCTGCTGGGTGCCCGCCCAGCCCGGAAACGAGCCGGGCGGGCACGGCCAGGAGTCAGCTCGTGGTGTAGGCGATGGTCGTCATCATCCCGGCCTCGCCGTGGTAGAGGTTGTGGCAGTGCAGCAGCCAGCTTCCGGGGTTGTCTGCATCGAAGAGCGCCCGCAGGGTTTGACCGGGCAGGACGATCGAGGTGTCCTTCCGGGGTCCTCCACCGAGGTGCTGGTAGGTGTGGCCGTGCAGATGCATCGGATGCCACATGCTCGTGGAGTTCTTGAGCTCCAGGGCGACGCGCTCGCCCTCACTGATGCCGAGCGCGTCGCGCAGCGGCTGATCCATGTCCATCCGCTTACCGTCGATCGCCCAGTCGTAAGAGGCCATGGAACCGGTGAGCTCGAGCGCCAGCGTCCGGTCCGTGGCGCGTTCGGCCAAGACGACCTCCGGCTCGGCCTGCAGATCTGAGGCTGTCACCGGTCCTCTGGTCCAGGGCAGTTCTGCCGCAGGCGGTGTCGCTGCGCTGGGGGCGGTCCGCAGAACCGCTCGAGCTCGGTCGTTCTTGCCCAACGCTTCGGCGACCACGGAGAAGGCTCCGTCACCGGCGGTGATCAGGGCGTCGTACCGCTCACCCATGCCCACCACCAGGCTCTCGGCCAGTGCAGGCTGCACGGCGTACCCGTCCGTGTGCGTGATGGTCATGAGGTGCTCCGCCACGCCGAAGCGGAAGGCGGTATCAGCGCCGGCGTTGATGATGCGAAGCCGGATCTTGGTCCCGGGAGCAACGGAGAACGTCTCGGGGTCGTTCGTGGGTCGCCCGTTGATGAGGAACAGCGGGTAGAAGACATCTCCTGCGTCACCTCCGAGCAGGTCGGATGTTGCGCCCATCAGCGTGTTGCTCATCCGCATGCCGCCGGATTCCTGCGACGAGGAGGCCATGGACATCCCATGACCCCCGCCCATGCCGTCGGTCATACCGCTGCCCATGCCTCGGCTCAGCTCGGCGAGCACGTCGTCTGGGGTTGTGGTTACACCGTCGAGCCAGTCGTCGAGCACGAGGATCCACTCCTCGCTGTGCTCCACGGTCTCGGAGGGGTCATCGATGATGAGGGGTGCCATCAGTGCCCGGTCGAGCTGTGAACCGACGTGCGGGTGGAACCAGTAGGTGCCGGGGTGGGGAAGGGTGAAGGAGTACTGGAAGCTGTCTCCCGGCTCCACAGGTGGTTGGGTCAGTGGTGGGACTCCGTCCATGTCGTTGCGCAGCGCGAGGCCGTGCCAGTGGATGCTGGTCGGGTCCGGCAGCTGGTTCTTGAGGGTGACCTGGAGCAGGTCACCGACGTTGGCGCGCAGCGGCGTGGTGGCTGAGGCCCCTTGGTAGCCCCACGTCGGCGCGGCGATCCCGCCGAGGTCCAGCGTCGTCGGGATGGCGGTCACGGTGCGGCGCACTGTTGCGCCGGTGGCGCGGCGGCGCTGCTCAGTGGACCTGACCACGGGGGCGCTGGGGGTGACGAAGGAGGGTTGGGGGCTGCCTGTGCAGCTGGCCAGGACTGCGGCGGTCGCCGACGCCAGGCCGAGCTGCAGCACCGTGCGGCGGGTCAAGTGGTTGGTCATCTGGTCGTCCCTGAGGGTGGTGAGCGGAGCACCGACACCCCCGTGCTTCGGTGAGCAGGGGGGCCCAGGCGCTGGAACGGGGCGAGCCGCTCCTAGGCCCGGATCACGCACAGGGTGTGCCGAGGGAGCCCGCGTGCCATGGGACAGCTTCCGCGACGCCTGTCGCTCGTGGTGCCTCCCGCGGCGCCCACGACCCACGCCAGCGCCAGCACGGCGACGAGCGAGGCGCTGCCACGCACTAGAGCCTCATCTGGCGAGGGCGCCGAGAGGGTGCATGCAGCACTAGCCGAAGCCTCTGGGCTGTCGCTGTGGCCGGGTGACATGGCCACGTGCGGATCGTCGAGGCGCGGGTCGGCCACGGTCCGACTGATACCCGCGTGCAGCGAGTGCGTCGTGACCGTGGACACGACCGTCGGCATGATCGTCGATGTGGGCATCTGGTGGCCATCATGGGAGGCGCCAGTGGTCACATGCATTGCCAGGACCCCAAGCAGGACTCCGGCAATCAGCAGCACCAGACGGAGGGGGCCGTGGTTCCTCTGCCCTCTCACGACACCTCCTCAGTCACTCAGCCGACTGTGAGCATACCCTTGGGGGGTATGCTGGCGCTATGCCCTCTCGGCGCTTCTCTGACCGACTCCCAGCAGTCTCACCGTCCTTCATGAAGCAGCCTTTGCGCCCTGCGCTGGGTGCGGCCACCGCGGCCCTGGCTGCACTGAGCCTGACGGGCTGCATGACCCCTCAGGAGCCCACGCTGGGTCCGGCAGAGGCACCGAGTTCGACCTGGGGTCACATCCACGGCCTCGGGGTGGACCCCGCGGACGGTGTCCTGTACGTGGCCGCCCACGACGGCCTCTACCGCTCCACCCCGGACGGAGTCGAGGGCCCGGTGGGTCAGCGTCGACAGGACACCATGGGCTTCACCATCACCGGTCCCGGCACCTTCCTGGGCTCAGGCCATCCCGACACCGCAGTGGACCCCGACCTGCCCAACCCCCTCGGCCTGGTCGTCAGCCGGGACAGCGGCCAGTCCTGGGAGCAGACCTCCCTGGGCGGGCAGGTGGACTTCCACGTGCTGCGCGCCCGTGGCGACACGGTCTACGGCTGGGACTCCGTCAGCGGCCAGTTGCTGGCCTCCGACGACGCGGGCCACTCCTGGCAGGCACGCAGCGACGTCGCAGCACGTGACCTGGCGATCGACCCCTACGACCCTGCCACGGTGGTGGCGACCACAGCTGAGGGCCTGCAGCGCAGCGCCGACGGCGGACGCACGTGGTCGGTCGTGGCCCCCTCGCCCCTGCCGGTGGTGGTGGAGTGGACCGACGGTGGTGATCTGTACGGCGTCGAGGGCGACGGCGCCGTCCTGCACTCCACCGACGCCGGCTCCTCGTGGGACCGCATCGGCGACATCGGCGGCTCCCCCGAAGCCATCACCTCGCAGAGCCCCGTACCGGCAGCGCCCACCGCAGCGGACGCGCCCTCGGCGGATGAGGCACCGACGGCCACGGTGCTGCACGTCGCGGTCGCCCGCGAAGGGGAGCACCCCAGCATCGCCACGAGCCGCGACGGCGGCCGCACCTTCTCCGAGCAGGCCCTTCCCGACGCCTGAAGATCCTTCCTCGGGCAGGTCCAGGCGGTACGAGGCAGCGGACGGCGACCACTGCTTCATCTCGGCGCGACGGGCACCATGCGGGTCACGAGTAGGCGCGGGATACCCCTCTGGGGTACCGTCGGGAGCTCATCATTAGGAGGCAGGTGTGGCGCACAAGCGGGGACTGCTTCACGCAGCGCTGATCCTGCTCGCCGGTGCGCTGGTGGCCGGCATCCTCACCATGCACGTACCGCTGATGAGCGTCCTGGGTGCTCACGGCTCGCTGCACGCAGCCAGCGCGAGCGTGCACTCGGCGTCGTCGACGGCCGAGCACGGCTCGATGGCCGGAACCGCTCCTGCCGCCGTCGCACCGGCGATGCTGGTCCGGTCCGCTGACGGCACGCCGTTCGAGCGAGCCAGCGAACAGTTGTGCCACGCCGACGGCGCCGGTCACGGCGCCCCCACCTCAGCGCACGCCGTCGCGTGTGACCTGTCGGCGCCGCCGGTGAACGCCGCGACGGCACTCGGTGCGGCCGCGTTGGTCGCCGTCGTCGTGATGGCGCTGGTGATGCTGCCCAGTGGTGGGGCAGCGGGCGGGTGGCTGCTGCGCCGCGGTCCTCCGCAAGGCCTGCTGCTGCGTCTCTCCCTGTGCGTGATCCGGGTCTAGGAGCGGGCTCACCCCCGCCCCTGTGATCCGCTCACCCATGTCAAGGAGAGTCATGCCTCGCCCTAGCTCTGACCTGCGTTCCACCCTTGCCCGCACCTCGGCCCTGCGCGCGCTCGGCGCCGCCGGTGGCGCCGTAGCACTAGCGATCACCCTCGCCGCTTGCTCTGACAGTTCCATGCCCGGCATGGACATGGGCTCGACCAGCTCGAGCACATCCTCGAGCGCTCCGATGAGCTCGGCGGCGGTCACCCCTGACCCGGCCGCCGTCGCCTCGGCCTCATCGGCGGTCTCAGCAGAGCACAACGACGCCGACATCATGTTCGCCCAGCAGATGATCGTCCACCACCAGGGCGCGGTGGAAATGGCGATGCTCGCCGGCGACCGCGCGCAGGACCCTGCGGTCCGTGACCTCGCCTCGCGCATCCAGGCCGCCCAGACCCCCGAGATCGCCTCGATGACGGGGTGGCTGCAAGCCTGGGGTGCCCCCGAGACGATGGAGGAGGGCTCGATGGGTGGCCACGACATGGGCTCGATGGGCATGAGCGAACAGGACATGGCCGCGCTGGAGGGTGCCTCCGGCGCGGAGTTCGACAAGCTCTTTCTGGAGCAGATGACCGTGCACCACCAGGGCGCTGTCGACATGGCCAAGACCGAGCTGGCCGACGGGTCCAACCCGCAGGCCATCGAGCTGGCCGGGACGATCGTGACTTCCCAGACCGCGGAGATCGCGGAGATGGACCAGATGCTGCAGACCCTGCAGGGCTGAGCACACCCACGCAGAAGCACCCCTAGAACGGGATGGTGCGGCACCAGCTGCGGCGTCGCACCATCCTGTTGGCCTCGAAACAGATCCTGATCCGGTGTTGCAACAGGCGACGCTGGCGGCGGGACTCGGCTGGTTGCGGCCGGACGACGCGACGCCCCTCTCAGGAGGCGCAAGAACACTCCACGCGCTATACCCCCAGTGGGTACTGACGGTTCGCGAGTGCTTTGTCACCCCTCAGTGCGGCATGCCGCAACGGGGAGGGCACGTGCTCGCACCAGAGCAGCGCCCGCTGTGCCTCGTCGTGTGCTGTCGCCGCAGGACGGGTTGGGACGGGTTGGAACAGGTTCCAGCAGGTGGCGGCACAGATGTGAGCCGATGAAGAGGAGGTCCCGGTGGCGGGGTACGCAGGACTCGCGGCGCTGCTTTTGACGGTCATCGTGTGCGTCGCCGCGGCGCAGCTGGTCAGTAGGTCCACGGCTGTGGACAGCAAGGCTCTGCTCTCGTTGCCCTTCCTCTCGGGGTCGATGCCGCATGAGCACGCGCTATCGCGCTTCCACGCCCGCTGGTACCCGATGACGCTGGTCTTCCTGGCCTTCGACGTGGAGATGCTCTTCATGTACCCATGGGTCGAGGTGGTCGCCACCGTGGGCCTGTCGGCTGTGGTGGAGATGTTCATCTTCTTGGGTGTCCTCCTGATCGCGGTCGTCTGGGCCTGGCGGGAAGGAGCCTTCAGGTGGGTCTGACGAGGGCTCGAGGACCCAAGGCATGGCTCAAGGGCACAGCCCTCAAGCGTCCTCGCTACTTGGTGGTGGCGGAGCCTGGGCGTGACCTCACCCGGCTCGCGCTGGAGCGCGTTGCCGCTGAGCGCGGCTGGGTGATGGCCCACTCTCCCGCCGAGGCTGACGCACTGATCACTTGCGGCCCGCTGTCTGGAGAACTGGCCGCAGCCGCGGAAGTGGTCTGGGAGCAGCTGCCTGGCCCGAGGGCTCGCGTCGACGTTGACAGCCCCACGGGCGTCGAGTCCTCCCTGGGTCACGTTCTGGAGCGGCTGGCCGACGACGACTTCCAGTGCCGCGACGCAACCACTCGACCCCAGGAACAGCCATCCGATACTGGCCACGCCTACACGGACAAGTCCGACCACGGCGGCATGGACCAAGGCGGCATGGACCAAGGCGGCATGGACCAAGGCGGCATGGACCACGGCGGCATGGACATGTCCGGCCCCGGTGGCATCGCGTTGGCCAGCGGTGGGGAGGACCGCGATGGCTTGGAGATGGACGTCCTGCACGTCCAGCTCGGTCCGGTGCTCGGTCTGTGGCCGAGCGGCCTGGTCGTCACGGTGACGCTTCAAGGTGATGTGGTGGTGGACGCCCACGCCCACCACCTGGACGAGGCCGCCGCGCCGGAGCGCGTCGATGCCCGCGTGGCGGCGTGTGAGCGGGCCGCGCGGATCCTCGCCTTGGCCGGCTCGCGGTACGCCGCCGCTGCCGTGCGCCTGCGCGATGCATTGCAGATGGGCACCGAGGTAGGCAGCGCCGACACTGGTCGACAGATCGATCTTGATGGAGAGCTCGCCGGTCTGCTGGCTCGTGTTCAGCGCTCCCGCACGCTGCGCTGGTCCCTCCGGGGCCTGGGCGACCTGAAAGATGATCAGATCGAGAAGGCTGGGTTGCCGGCTGGCGACCAGGGCGACGTTCACGACCGACTGATCGCTTCCCTGCGCCTCGCCGCGGACCCTGTCGCGGCAGCCCCGACGTCGTACGGGCACCGCCATCGTGCAGTCGAGGCCCTTCCGAGCCTGCTGATCGGGCGAGAGCTCGCCGAGGTGCGACTCACCGTGGCCAGCCTCGACCTCGAGTCCCGTGGCGTGTTTCCCGAGCCTGAGCATGGCCCTGACGCCGGCGGCGCCGACGCGGCTGGTGGCGCCGTGGCGGCCGAGGCGGTGGCCTGAGTGGACGTCGTGGGCGTGTCCTGGGTGTGGGCTCCTGCTGCTGTATTGCTGCTGATGGGCGTGGCCGCGGCCGGCGCAGCGTTCAGCGGCGCGCTCTCCGCGGGTGCCACAGGTCAGCGGCCGGTGGCCGGCCTGCTCGCTCCCGCCTACGAAGCAGCGCGGTTGATGCGCCAGCGCCGCCGCGTGCTGCTGGGCGCAGACCGGCCGTTGTGGCGCGGCGGTGGCGGGACGCTGCTGGTGGCTGCGGTGTTGATGGTGGGTGTCGTGCCGCTGGGAAACTGGACCCTGGCGGACCTCGGCGTCGGGGTCGTCTGGGTGAACGCCGTCGACGTGCTGGTGTGGGCGGCGGCCTGGATGCTGGGCTGGGGGGCGAACAGCGCGCACGCGCTGGTGGGTGCCCATCGCTACCTCGCTCAGGCGCTGTCCTACGAGCTGCCGCTGATGTTCGCCCTGGTAGCGCCCGCTGTAGCCGCTGGCAGTCTGCGGGTGGGTGACATCGTGGCGGCGCAGTCGCAGCTGTGGTTCGTGGTGTGGATGCCGGCGTCCTTCGCCCTGTTCTGCGCCTGCGTGCTCGCCTTCTCACTGTGGGGCCCCTTCTCTACGGGCAGCGGGCCGGATCTCGCGGGTGGCGTTCTCGCGGAGCTGTCCGGGGTGGACCGGCTGCTGGTCCTGGCCGGTCGGTGGGCACTGCTGGCGGCGGGGTCGGCGGTGGCCGTTGCGCTCTTCCTCGGGGGTGGCGCCGGCCCGTTGCTGCCCGCCTGGGCGTGGTCGCTGCTCAAGACGCTGCTGGTGATGGCGGCGCTGGTGGTGTTGGCCCGACGGTTGCCACTGCTACGCCCGGATCGCCTGGCTGAGGTGGGATGGCTGGTCGGCTTGCCGGTGGCACTGGCGCAGCTGCTCGTCGTCAGCCTGGTCGTCCTGGGGAGGAGCTGAACGATGAGCGACCTGATCACCGGACTGGTGTTCTGGGTGCTGGGGGTGCTTGCCGTCGTCAGCGGGGCGCTGGTGTTCCGCTTCGACTCGATGGCACGTGCCACCTACGCCCTGGCCGTCTCCTTCATCGCGGTGGGCGCTGCGCTGCTCCTGCTGCAACTGGACTACGTGGGGCTGGTGACCGTGCTCATGATGGTCATGGAGATGGCCGTGATGGCCATCTACATGATCATGTTCATGGGGATGAACCCCGCTCTCATGCCCATGAGCATGGTCCACAGCCGGCGCACGGCTCTGGGCATCTCGGCGGGGGTCTTCCTCGTGCTCGCCGCGGGGATCGTAACGGTGCCGTGGCCGCAGCGACGCGCGGCCCCCGCCGCTGACCTCACCGCCTCACTGGGCGAGACGATCATGGGCTCGAAGATGCTGGTGATGATGGGTATCAGCCCCGTCCTGTTCGCCACCGTCGTCGCTGCGGTCGTACTGGCCGCGCCGCGCACCCGCTACGACCGCTTTGGGGACGACCTGCGCTCAGCGCCGTCGGACCCCCACCACGGAGGTGTGGGGCGGTGACCTTGGAAGCGGTGCTGCTGATCGCAGCTGCCCTGTTCAGCATCGGCCTGTACGGAGCGCTGTCCCAGCAGGTCGTGGTGATGGTGATGATGGGGCTGGAACTCATGCTCAACGGCGTCATCCTGGCTGCTGGAGGGCTGTGGTGGTTCCTGTCGCCGTCCCCCAGCGGCCACCTGCTGCTCTTGGTGGTGGTCGCCGCGATGACCGTCGACATGGCCATGGGCTTCGCGGTGGCGGTGCTGCAGCACCGGACCCGCGGCTCGGACATGACCGACTCCGCCACGGAGCTGTCCCAGTGAGCCGGGCGAGAGCGGCGGCCACCGAGTGAGCGCGCAGATGAGCTCACTGCTGTGGGCGGTCGTGCTGTTGCCAGCTGCCACCGGTGCCGTCTTGGCGCTGGTCGGGCACCGGCTGGACAAGGCAGCTGCGCCAGCAGCGGTCGTGACCGCCGCAGCCGGCCTGGTGCTGGCGGTCACGGCAGCGGTGCTGCACCCCTCCGCTGGTGCCCCGCTGGTGGTGGCCGGCGGACTCGATCTGGCAGTGGACCCCCTGGGCGCGCTGATGCTGGTCACCTCAGCCTCCGCCGTGCTGCTGGTCGTCATCTTCGCCGCCGGCGACATCCACGAGCACCGAGCCCGCTTCTTCGGCCTGCTGCTCATCTTCAGTGCAGCAGCGGCCACGACGGCCACGGCGACAGCCCTCCCCGGGCTGCTGCTGGCCTGGGAGCTGATGGGGGCCTGCTCCCTCGCCCTGATCGGCTATCCGTGGCGCCAGGCGCGGACGGTGGGTTCAGGGACCACGGCCTTCCTGGTGACGCGGACCGGTGACCTGGGCCTCTACCTCGCTGTAGCGGCCGCCGTGGCAGGGGCTCCAGGGCTGGCCCTGGCAGACCTGCCCGTAGCGCACGAGCCCTGGCGCTCGGTGGCCGCCGCTGGCGTCCTGGCCGCCGCGATCGGGAAATCAGCTCAGCTGCCCGTCTCATTCTGGCTGTCACGCGCCATGGACGGCCCCAGCCCGGTCAGCGCGCTGCTGCACTCCGCGACGATGGTGGCGCTGGGGACCTTCCTGCTGCTGCGCACCACCGACCTGCTGGCTGCCACGAGCTGGGCGTCGGCCACCGCCGCCTGGGTCGGGGTGGTGACGGCGGTGGTGCTCGGTGCGGTCGCCCTGGCCCAGCGCGACTTGAAGCAGCTGCTGGCCGCCTCGACGGCTTCGCAGCTGGGCTACGTGGTGCTGGCCGCGGGCATCGGGTCGGTCTCCGGTGGGGCGGTGCAGCTGGTCGCCCACGCGGCGACCAAGGCCCTGCTGTTCCTCGCGGCGGGCGCCTGGTTGTCCCTGCTGGGCACGAGGCAGCTGTCCGCCCTGCGCGGAGCCGGGCGGCGATGGCCAGTGATCGGAGTGTGCGCCGCGGTGGGCCTGGCATCGCTAGCGGGTTTGCCGCCGCTGTCGCTGTGGGCCGCCAAGGACGGCGTGCTGGCCGCGGCGCGAGAGGTCTCCCCGGCGCTGTACCTCGCTGGTCTGCTGGGCGCTGCCCTGGCGGCTGCTTACGCCGCCAAGGCGTTGGCGGTGCTTTTGGGTCCCGAACCGCAGATCACCACGAGCCCTAGGATCCGCGAGGAAGAGGACCGCACGGGCCCCGGGGACCACGGCTCCGCCACAGCACACTGGACACCCCACGCCGGTGGTGTCGGTGGGCTGCAGCGGGTGCCGCTGGTGGTGCTCGCGGCGGCAGCTGCGGTGCTGGGAGCACTCGCCCTGCCGCCAGTGGCGCAGCGACTGCGAGGGGCTCTCGACCGTGCTGGCGCTCCACCGGCCACACCGAGCGTCGGTGAATTGGTGCTGTCGGGGGTGGTTGCCCTCGTAGTAGTTGCCGTGGTCATCGCGGCACAACTGCGCCGCTCGTCACCCACCACCTCATCGGTGCCCTCATCGTCGTCCTCCTCCTCTTACTCCTCGGCTGCGGCGGGTCCGACAGCCGAGTGGCGACAGAGCGGGCTGCGGACCCGGCTGCAGGACTGGCTACAGGGCTGGCTGGGGCTGGAAGCCGCCGCACACGCCCTGGTGGTGCGCCCCGTGGTGGGCCTGGCCACCGTGCTGGCGCGCTGGGATGACCGTGGGCTGGACCGCGGCGTGAGCGCTGTTGCGGCCGCCGCTACCTCGACGGCGCGCGGCGCTGCTCGTTTCGATGACCGGCGCGTCGACGGTGCCGTGCGCAGCGTCGCCGCCGCCGCCCGCGCCGCTGGCCGTCTGGCGCGGCGCTCCCAGAGCGGGCAACTGCACCGCTACTACGCGGCGGCTGCGGTGGTGCTGCTGCTGGCTGCTGTCTTGCTCGCCCTGGCGCCGAGCGCCTGACCGGAAGTGGTGTCCTCGTGTTGAGCCTGCTCGTCTTCATGCCGCTGGTCGCGGCTGGTGCCCTAGCTGTACTGCCGCGCGTGCCCGACGCGGCAGCGCGCTGGGCCTGGGTGGCTGTTGCCGGAGCCGAGCTGGTCCTGGTCGTCGCGATGGCCCTCGCCTACCGCACCCCCGCCCCCGGTGGCCTGGCCTTCGAGCAGCGGGTCCGATGGATTCCGGCTGTCGGGACCAGCTACCACGTGGGCCTGGATGGCATCTCCTTGCCGCTGGCGGCGCTGACGTGTGTGGTCTTCCTGGCCTGTGCGGTGTACGCGCTGCGCGAGGCGCACCGCCCGCGGGCTCAGGCAGCGCTGTTCCTGTTCCTGCAGACCGCCTGCCTGGGCGTCTTCGCCGCGCAGGACCTGGTGCTGTTCTTCGTCTTCTTCGACCTGTCGATCGTGGGGATGTACTTCTCCATCGCGGGGTGGGGCCATGGGGACCGGGCGCGCTCAGCGCTGCGCTTCTTCCTCTACACCTTCCTGGGCTCCCTGGCCCTGCTGGTCGCCTTCATCGGGCTCTACCTGGCATCGGCACCGCACACCTTCGACATCGTCGAGCTGGCGGCGAACCCGCCGCTACAGGGATCACCGACCACCGGGGTGCTGGTGCTGGTCGCGGCGCTGGTCGGGTTGGGCATCAAGACGCCCGTGGCGCCCGTGCACACCTGGCTGCCACCCGCGCACACCGACGCACCGACCATCGGTTCGGTGGTCCTGGCGGGGGTGATGCTCAAGCTGGGCACCTACGGCCTGGTGCGGGTCGTGATGCCGCTGCTGCCCGATGCCTGGCGCGCTGCGGCATGGGTCGTCGTGACCCTCGGGATCGTCTCCGCGCTTTATGGGGCGCTGGTGGCGTTGGCTCAGAGCGACTTCAAGCGGATGGTGGCCTACACCTCGGTGAACCACATGGGGTACGTGGTGCTCGCGCTCGGAGCGGCGGGCCTGGCGGGGGGTTCTGCGGCATCTGCGGCTTCCGGCGCGCCCGTAGGTGGGGCTGGCAGCGCCCTGGGGGCCGCCGCGGCCAGCAGCCAGCAGCTGGCGGTGATGGGGGCCGTGACGCAGATGGTCAGCCACGGCTTGATCACCGCTGCGTTGTTCCTGCTGGCCGGGGTGCTGCGTGACCGCACCGGCACCTACGCGATGGGGCCCGGCAGCACCGTCAGCGGCCTGGGACGGCTGGCGCCGCGGTGGGCGGCGCTGTTAGCGGTGGCCTCCTTCGCCTCCCTCGGGCTGCCGGCCTTCAGCGGCTTCGTCGCCGAGCTGCAGGTCTTCGCCGGCAGCATCGCGACAGCGCCGGTGACCGCGGTCGCACTGCTGGGCATCCTGATCACCGCCGCACTGTTCCTGCGGGCACTGCAGCACCTGCTGACCGGGCCAGCGCGAGCCCCGCGGGGCGGGTTCGCCGACCTGCGGGCAGCCGAGGCGGTGCCCGTGGTGGTGCTGCTGGTGCTGGCCACCGCTATCGGTGTGGCACCCCAGCCGCTGCTGGACGTCATCGCTCCGACGTCGGCGTGGATCACCTCGGTGGTCACCCCCTCCGCGACGGACGCGGTCGCGGCCTCGGTGGCGGCACCGGCGGGGAGCTGAGCCGTGGAGCACGGCGTGGCCATGCTGACCCCAGAGGTCTGCCTCCTGGTCGGCACCGTGACGTGCCTGCTCATGGGCAGTTTCCTGGCGCGTGAGCGGCAGCGCTGGTCGCGGGTGGTCGCCGTCCTGGCTCTGGTTGCGGCCGCGGTCACCGCGCTGGTGGGGCCGGCCTCGCCCGCCATGGGTTCACTAGCCTTCCAGGCCAGCTACGCCCTGGACGCGCCGACCACGACGGCGCGGATGCTGATCTGCGCTGCCACGCTGCTGGTGCTTCTGCTGGGACGCGATGAGCTGGCGGGTGACCCGCGCGAGAGCGAGATCTGCTCGCTGCTGCTGGCTGCAGCGCTCGGCGCGGTGGTCCTCGCCGGCGCCAGCGACCTGCTCGTGCTGGCGGTGGCCTACCTGCTGGCGAGCATCCCGCTGTACGCGCTGGTGGGACTGGCGCGGACACCAGCAGCCGCTGAGGCCGCCTTGAAGACGTACCTGCTCGGCGCGCTGCTGGGCATCGTCATGCTCCTCGGCGTCGTGGTGCTGGTGGCGCTGGCCGGCGGCAGCACCTATGCGGAGCTGGTCAGTGGGCTGCGTTCAGGCCAGGTGCCACGACCGCTGGTTGCTGTCGGGGTCGTGGCGACGCTGGGAGGGCTGCTGTTCAAAGCCGGGGCGGTTCCTGGCCACTTCTGGGTGCCCGACACCGCACAGGGAGCACGGACCGCGCTGGCCGCCTTCGCCACCACCGTGCCCAAGATCGGCGGCCTCATCGCGGCCTACCGGCTGGTCGATGCCACCGTCCAGAGCGGGGCCGTCCAGACCGGCACCGTCGTTGCCGGCATCGCGGCGGCGACGGCGCTGCTGGGCGTGCTGGCGGCCTTCGGGCAGGACGACGTGCGCCGACTTCTGGGGTGGTCCACGGTCTCCCAGGCCGGCTTCCTGCTGTTCCCGGTGGCGGCTGCGGGCCGCAGCGATCTGGCGCAACCCTCGCTACTGCTGTACCTGGCCGGGTACGCCGCCGCCAACCTCGCTGCCTTCGCCGTGGTCGCTGCTGAGCCACACCGACGCACCCGCGAGGCTTGGCGCGGGGCCGCCCGGCGACGGCCCTGGGTGGGTACAGCTCTGCTGGTGTCGCTGCTGGGTCTGGTGGGAACACCGCCCACCGCAGTCTTCGTCGGGAAGCTCACCACCTTCACCGCGGCCTGGGACGGGGGACTGGCCTGGCTGGTGGTGCTGGGCGCGGTCGCGACTGCCGCTTCGTTGTTCCCTTACCTGCGCTGGTTGGCGGCTGCTTTCGCGAAGGCACCAGCCGATGAGGACGCCGGACAGGTGAGCCGGGGACCTTCGAGTGCTGCGGCCGCAGCAGTCAGCGCCGCTGCCGTGGTCCTCGTGCTCGGAGTGGGGGCTGGGCCGCTCTGGACGGCCGTCAGCGGGCAGGTTCTGAGGTGATCTGCCGGCGGCTGGAGCTCTCCGCCGCAGGTGAGCTGACCCAGATCGTGTGGTGACCTACTGGTCAGGCTCCTGCTCAGCTGCCGGCCCGCTGCCGGTCAGCTGAGCGTCTCCGCCGGCGACGGCCGGGCGGGCAAAGAGGATCAGGACTTCACCAGCCGGGCGATGGCCGCGGAGGCTTCGGCGATCTTCTCCTCCGCCTCAGGGCCGCCCGCACGAGCCGCGTCGACCACGCAGTGCTTGAGGTGGTCATCCAGGAGGCCGAGGGCGACGTTCTCGGTGGCCGCGGTCATGGCGCTGATCTGGGTGAGGATGTCGATGCAGTACGCCTCGTTCTCCACCATGCGCTGCAGACCACGGACCTGCCCCTCGATGCGCTTCAGGCGCGTGAGGTAGCGGTCCTTGTCGCTGATGTAGCCGTGGTGGTGGGCGCTCGGGGTGTCCTCGGTCGCCTCGGGGGCGGGGTGGTCGGTCATGGACGACTCCTTGGGCCTGCACCGACGTGCGGATAGGGGTGACGGGGTGGGTGGAGTGGTTCAGCGGCACCATGGTGGCTCACGCGCTCGCTCATGCGCGCAGGCCGGGACTGGTCACTCGCCCAAGATCCCGGTCCGCTCCTGTGCGACGTTGGCCGGCCGTGAGCATCTGGACGCGTGCCGCGGGCAGGGCTCGGGGCCACCTGCACGGTGGTGCTAACGGGAGCCCATGGGCTCGGTCGCGGTGAAGCGGCGCAGGCGCAGGCTGTTGCCCACCACGAAGACGCTGGAGAGGGCCATGGCCGCTCCGGCCAGCATCGGGTTGAGCAGCCCCAGCGCAGCGACCGGGATCGCGGCGGTGTTGTAGGCGAAGGCCCAGAACAGGTTGGACCTGATCGTGGCCAGGGTCCGCCGAGACAGGCGGATCGCATCGACCACGCCAAGCAGGTCCCCTCCCACCACGGTCAGGTCTGAGGCCTGCATGGCGACGTCGGTGCCGGTGCCCATCGCCAGGCCGAGGTCGGCCTGGGCCAGGGCGGGGGCGTCGTTGATGCCGTCCCCAACCATGGCGACCTTCTTGCCCGCCTCCTGCAAGGCGCGCACGGTGGCGACCTTGTCCTGGGGCAGCACCTCGGCGATGACTTCGGTGATGCCCACCTGGGCGGCGACGTCGCGGGCGACGGCCTCGTTGTCACCGGTGAGCAGGACCGGGGTCAGGCCCAGCTCCTTCAGCGCGGCCACGGCCTGGGCGCTGGTGGCCTTGACGGTGTCGGCGATGACGAGCAGGCCGCGGGCCGCGCCGTCCCAGCCGACGGCGACCACGGTGGACCCGCGGGACTCGGCCTCGGCCTTGGTGGCGGCCAGCTCCTGGCTCAGGGGCGCGCCGCGGTCGGCCAGCAGCGAGGCCCGACCCACGACGACGGAGCGGCCTTCCACGGTGCCGTGCACCCCGCGGCCCTCGTCGGTGGTGAAACTGGTGGGCACGGGCAGCACCTGGCCGCTGGTCCGATCGTCAGCCCGACCGTTGGTGCGGGCGCCTACGACGACAGCTCGGGCGATGGGGTGTTCGGAGGCGTCCTCGAGTGCGGCCGCCAGGCGCAGCAGCTCGGCCTCGTCGACGCCGGGGGCGGGGATGGTCCGGACCAGGCTCATCTGGCCGGTGGTGACGGTGCCGGTCTTGTCCATGACGACGGTGTCGATGCGGCGCGTGGACTCCAGTACCTCCGGGCCCTTGATCAAGATGCCCATCTGGGCGCCGCGACCGGTGCCGACGAGCAGCGCGGTCGGGGTAGCCAGGCCCAGGGCGCAGGGGCAGGCGATGACCAGGACGGCCACTGCGGCGGTGAAGGCCGCCGAGGCCGGGAAACCGGCCCCCAGCCAGGCACCCAGAGTGATGACGGCGATGACCAGGACGACCGGGACGAAGACCGCAGAGATCTGGTCAGCCAGGCGCTGGACCTGGGCCTTGCCGTTCTGGGCGGCCTCGACCAGGCGGGCCATTTGGGCCAGCTGGGTCTGCTCGCCCACCCGGGTGGCGCGCACCACCAGGCGCCCGCCGACGTTCAGCGTGGCTCCCACGACCTCGTCGTCGGCGCTGACCTCCACGGGCACCGACTCCCCGGTGAGCATGGAGGCGTCCACGGCGGAGGTGCCGCTGACCACGACACCGTCGGTGGCGATCTTCTCGCCGGGGCGGACGAGGAAGTCCTCGCCCACGGCGAGATCGTCGATGGCGACGGTGTGCTCCACCCCGTCGCGCAGGACGGCGACCTGCTTGGCACCCAGATCCAGCAGGGCCCGCAGGGCGGCTCCGGCGCGCCGCTTGGAGCGCTTCTCCACGTAGCGCCCCGCCAGGACGAAGGTGGTCACCCCCGCGCCGACCTCGAGGTAGATGTTCCCTGCCCCGTCCGAGGGGGCCAGGGTCAGCTCGAAGGGGTGGACCATCCCGGGTATGCCCGCGGTGCCCAGGAAGAGGGCGTACAGCGACCAGGCCAGCGCTGCGGCGGTGCCCACGGAGACCAGGGTGTCCATGGTGGCGCTGCCGTGGCGCAGGTTGACCCACGCAGCCCGGTGGAAGGGCCAGGCTCCCCACACGATGACGGGGGCGGCCAGGGCCAGGGAGGCCCACTGCCAGTAGGTGAACTGCAGCGCGGGGATCATGGCCATGGCGACCACGGGCACTGTCAGGACCGCTGCACCGATGAGCCGCTGGCGCAGGGAGGTCAGCTCGCGCTCGGCGCTGGTCTGCTCACCGCTGTCCGCGGCCGATGCCCCGGCTGCCGGGGCTGAGGCGTCGGTCTCCGAGCCATCACCGGGCACCGGTGGGCGCCTGGGGGCAGGGTCGGGAGGCAGGACCGCGGTGTAGCCGGCCTTGCTGACCTCGGTGATCAGCACTGCGGGGTCGAAGCCCTTGGGAATGCTGACCTGGGCCTTCTCGGTGGCGTAGTTCACCGTGGCGTTGACGCCGTCGAGCTTGTTCAGCTTGCGCTCGATGCGCATGGCGCAGGAGGCACACGTCATCCCTTGGATCTGCAGGGCGAGGGTGGACGAGTCCGCGGGTGCGGAGGGGTTCGTCGTGCTCATCGAGGTGCCTTCCGTGCGGTCTTCGAGCGGTGGGCCGACAGCCGAGTGAACGGTGCGGCCACGGTCAGCGGGCCCAACCGGTCCAGCCGGTCAGCTGATCGACCCAGCTTGTGGGCCTAAGGGTTCATCGCGTGATCGCTGTCTTCGCCGTGTGAGGTGTCCGCGGTGGACTGCTGCCAGCGCTGGGCTGCCTCAGGCGGCGCCAGTGCCGAGGCGGTGGCGTAGGAGGCGCCGAAGGCCAACGCGAGGCCGGCGGCGAAGACGCCGAGCCGTCCTGCGCTGTTCACGGCACGGGGACAGCGGTGTAGCCGGCCTCCTCGACCGCGGCCAGCACCTGGGAGGTGGGCACGTCCTGGGTGGCCTTGACGACCAGGACTCCAGTGCTGGCGTCCACCTCGACCTCACGCACCCCGGCCAGGACGCTGACCTCCTCGCGCACGGAGGTCTCGCAGTGGCCGCAGGTCATACCGCTCACCTGGTAGCGCTTGTCCATCGTCGGCTCCTCTCGACCGGTCATCCACCGTGTACCCCTGGGGGGTACCACCTCATCAAGGTATTACCCCCCAGGGGTATTCCACAAACCCGTCTGCTCCGGGCGCTGTTCGCCGTGGACCACACCCGCTCCCGTCCTGCCCATCTCCACCTGACCCCTGGCGTTCAGACGGGTGATCAGAGGTCGGCTGCACCCGCCCGGGCGTTGAGGGCAGTTAGCCTGCTGGTGTGCCAGCCACAGCCACGGCGCCTGCTCAGGTGCAGGCGCTCCTCGGCCGGCCGCGACGACGCGGCCACGTCGAGGTGTCCGGGCTGCCGGGCGCAGGCATCCTCCTGCTGGTGCTGGCTCTGCTGGTGCTGACCATGGCCAGCCCTCTGGACCGGGCCGGGCGCAGCGCCCACGCCGCACCGCAGCTGAGCGCCTCGGGTGTGGCCGCTCACACCCACGCGAACCTGGCCACCCTCGCTCAGTCACCCCATGCCTCGGCCTCCACGGCGCCGAGCTCGGCCCAGGACGTTCCAGCGACCCCGGCCCTGGGACAGGACGCCCCCTCGGGGCACAACGGTGACCACCACCACCACGTCGACCTGGATCCCGTCGGCGCCGGTGCTCTGCACTCGGCTGGCGCTGCAGCCTTCGCTCTGACTCCCGCCCAGCACCTCTCGGTCCTGTTGGTTGCAGCCGTCACCTTGACCTACCCCGACTGAGCCTTCGGGCAGCGCTTCGCCCAGCAGGCTTTTGCGTGCCTGCCGCCACACCGCCATCGCGATCCCCACGGGGCGCTGAGTGCGGCTGTGACCTCGGGCGACTGCCGCTGCTCCCGCCCCGGCCCACACCCGGCGCCCCGCCCCCAGGCGACTGCGCATGCAGCGCCTGATGGAGCACACGGACGCCCTGCGTCGCGCCGCCGCGGGCTGCCCGGCTCATTCGACGACCCCACGCACCAGAGGTGACCCATGCCCTCCCACCAGCACAACGACCCCGGCCACCCCCGCTTCACCCCCCGGCCCCATGCGCGCGCGGGCAGAGCCCCCGGGTACAGCCCTGGACACCTCGACAGCGCAGATGGTCCGATGCGACTCAGCGGTGCTGGAGTGCGCGAGCGTCTGCGCGCCGCGACCTGGTCTGCGGCCGACACCGCGCACCTCATGAACATCCGCGAGATGACGCCTGCCGACCTGCCGCGCACCGCGTTCTGGCACCGCAAGGCTCTGCCACAGGCCTTCTTCACCCGGCTCGGTCCTCGCTTCTTGAGGCGCTGGCAGCACACCTACCTGGACTCCCCCCACGCCATCGCGCTGATGGCTGAGCGCACCGACGTCCTGCCGCCGCAGCCGGTGGCCTTCCTCCTCGCGGCCACTGACGCCCAGGCTCACCAGGCCCACGTCCTGCGCCACCACCGACTGCCGCTGACGGCCCTCGGCCTGGGCGCCCTGCTGGTCCGCCCGGCGGTGCTCGTGCGCTTCCTGCGCACCCGCGCCGGTCGCTACATCCAGCGCATGACCCACCTCCCCACCACCGGCGGGCTCGCTCGCCAGGCCAGCCCCATGGCCGCCGACGCTGCTCGTGGGTGCCCGACCCCCTCGTCCACCTCGTCCGCCTCGTCCACGGACTCCTCGCCGGCCGAGCGGGCCCGCGTGGCCGCGGTCGTCGCACTGGTCGTTGACGTCGAGGTCCGCCGAAGCGGCGTAGGACGAGCGCTCCTCGACGCCTTCACCACCCGGGCTGCCCAGGCCGGGGCCGACAGGGCCGAGCTGGTGACCGCATGGGCATCAGACGCTGAGGTCTTCTACGACGAGTGCGGCTGGTCGAGGTCCACCATGCGCCCCAACCGCGATGGCAGCTTCGTCACCCCCTTCCACCTCGCGCTGGGCGCTGAGGTGTCCGCGCCCGAGTGCGCGCGGCACGCCGCCGATCCCGTAGCTGAGTCCAGCGACTGACGCCGCGCGGGGCTGTAGCGACGTCACCGCTCACAGGCGCCACGTCCTGCCTCGCCCGTACTCGCTGACCTGCGCGCTCCCCTCGAACGCGCGGCACCTCGCGTCGCCACGACCTGCGTTGAGTACACCCTCCTCAGCGGTCCTGGCGGCCCTCGCTCAACGACCTTGGAGGATCGTCGTGACCCAGATCGCTGTCCCCGTCCTCAGTGCCCGGCCACCTGCGCGCCGCCCGGGCTTTCGCCCTGACGTCGAGGGCCTGCGCGCGCTGGCCCTCGGGCTGGTGCTGCTGTACCAGGCCGGAGTGCCCGGCACCGCAGGAGGACGCCTGGGCGTCGATGTCTTCTTCGTCATCTCCGGCTTCCTCATCACCGGGCTGCTGGTGCGCGAGGTGGAGACCACAGGCCGCATCGACCTACCTCGCTTCTACGCCCGCCGAGCCCGGCGCATCCTGCCCAGCGCAGTCAGCGTCAGCATCGCTGTCCTGCTCATCGTCGCCGTGGTCGCCCCGGCGACCGTGGCGCGCGCCGGCATCGACGCGGTCGCTGCAAGCCTGCAGGTCGCCAACTGGCGCTACGTCGTCGCCGACCTGTCCGGCCTCAACCCGGTCGGCGTCGGTAGTCCTCTGCTGCACTACTGGTCCCTGGCCGTTGAGGAGCAGTTCTACCTCGCTTGGCCACCACTGGTGGTCCTGACGGCGTGGCTGGCGCGCAGGCGCCAGCGGTCGCTGCGCAGGTGGCTGGCTGCTGTCGCCGGCGGACTGGCCCTGCTCTCCTTGGGCGCCTCGGTCTTCCTGACGCCCCTGTCGGGCACGGTGGCCTACCTTTCGACCCCCACGCGCGCCTGGCAGCTGGCCGCCGGTGCACTGCTGGCACTGGCGGTCCCGGCTCTGCTGGCGTTGGCGGGCAAGGCGTGGTGGCCCGCTGCTGCAGCTGGCTCCGCTGTTCTGGGGCTGGCGATGGTCTTGACCAGCGCTCACTGGACCGGCGCTGTGGACTACCCCGGTTCAGCCGCCCTGGTCCCCACGCTGGGCACCGTCGTCCTGATCGCCAGCGGCGTAGGTGCCCCAGGAGTGGTGCAGCGCCTGCTCTCGTGGGCGCCGGTGCAGGCCGCGGGACGCCTGTCCTACGTCTGGTACCTCTGGCACCTTCCGGTGATCTACGTCGCCGAAGAGATGGGGGTGCAGTCGTGGTTGGTCCTGCTGGGCGCAGAGGTCCTCATCGGAGGCGCCTTGGCCTGGCTGACGGCTGTGCTCATCGAACGCCCTTGCCGTTTCGCGCCGAGATGGGCGGCCAACTCGAGCCGAGGGCTGATTCTTGGTGCTGGACTGACGGCACTAGGCGTGCTCGCGGGCATAAGCGCTGTCATCTTGAGCTGATCGGCGTTCGGGTAGCGATCCCATCTGCGACAGGCCGGCGCCCTAGGCGTCTCGGAGGCACGAGGTGCGCCAAGGCGGACGGTCAACGGTGGGCTGGGACCAGGGGCCTCGTGCGGGAGCCTGCTGGCTCGGTGGTGCCCGCGGCGGGGCACCGGTCATCCTCGACCTGCTCCCCCCTCCGGGCTGCTCTGCTGCTCCTGGGGTCAGCGGCAGCGCTCCTCGGCAGCGCTCCTCGGCAGCGCTCCTCGGCAGCGCTCCTCGGCAGCGCTCCTCGGCAGCGCTCCTCGGCAGCGCTCCTCGGCAGCGCTCCTCGGCAGCGCTCCTCGGCAGCGCTCCTCGATAGCTGGGTCTCGTGGTGGGCTTCGCTGGGGCGGAGGCGCTGCCGCGAGGGGTGTGCAGCAGCTGCGACGGGTGCCGGCGCCGGCGGTGGGGAGCTGCCGGGTGTGGGCTGGTGAGCGAGTGGATGGTGCGCGCTCGTCAGGCGTCGACGGCGGGCCTCGATGGCCCGCTGGCGGCGATCGGCGCGCCGCCCGGCGGGGGGCGGGCGGCCGGGGTCTGGCGCGGACTGCTGCGAAGGGGCGCGGGTGGGCATCGGGCTCACCAGTCGAGGTCGTCGGGGGCGGGGTGGTGCTCCATGACGGCGAGCACTCGGCCCCAGCGCTCGGCGGTGGCGTGGGTCTCGGCGGCGTCGTCGTACCCCGATCGCCGTGTGTGGGTGAGGTCCTCAGCGCCCACGTCGAGGGCGGTGTCGGGGTTGAGGCGCAGCGCTGCCAGTGCGGCGAGGTAGGTTGGGCAGTCGGCTGGATCGGCGCAGTGGGTGGCCTCGGGGGTTCAGGCGGCGCGACCGGCGTCGGCCATGTCCCAGCGCAGCGCGCGCCGCTCCCACAGGGCCGGGTGGTACTCCTCGGGCTGGTTGGGCTGGTTGGGCTGGTCGGGCTGGGTGTGGGGGTCGGCGCTGCGGTGTTGGCTCATCGGGCTCTCCTGGGGCTGCGGCGCTGCGCGTGCGGGGAGCGCGCGCGGGCTGACAGGGGGCGGTGGGGTCGGCGGCCCCTGCGGGCTCCGGCGGCCGCCGTGGTGGCGGCCGCCGGAGGTGGTGCTCAGAAGGTCAGGTCGACCGCGTTGCCCAGCAGGTGCTCCCGGCTGTCCATGGGCGGCAGGTGCAGGGCGACGGCCTGGGTGATGAGGCGCCCCAGGGAGTTGTGCTCGGGCAGACGGGCCAGGGCCGCCTCGGTGAGCACGGCGTTGCCCTGGAGCCAGGCGACCATGGCCAGGGCGGCGTGGATGCCCTCGTGCTCGGGGTGGGCGCGCTGGACCAGGTGGACCAGCATGGCCAGGGGCACGTGGCCGGTGATGGTGGAGGCGATCAGCCTGTCCCGGGTCTCGATGTTCTGAGCACTGACCAGAAGGTCAGCGACCTCCTGCTCGTCCAGCACGGTGCCGGGGCGGGCGGTGAAGCGGGCGGCGACGGCGAGCCAACGGGGGTGGCTGGCGGGGCGGGCTCGCTCCAGTGCCAGGCAGTAGACGGGGGTACCGGTGAGGCTGTCGGCGACGGCCTGGCGGGTGGGCAGGACTGCCAGACCGGCGCCGATGAGGGCGGCGGCGACGGGTGAGTCGGTGGGCAGGGGCCGCTCGGTGTCGCAGCATCCATGGTCGCAGCCGGTCTGGCGGATCTGGCGGTGGTGGATGGTGGCGACCTCGGCGGGCAGGTCGGCTGCCAGTAGCGCCAGGCCGAGGGGCTCGGCGAGGGCGGCGGCGTCGTCGTGAGTGTGCTGGTCGCTCCAGACCAGCAAGCAGACCGCGTGGGCGCGGTCCTGGTGCATGGCGTCGATGAGGACGTCGGTGGCCTCGGGGTGGGTGGTGGCGTCGTCGAGGTCGAGGCGGGCGATGAGGCCGCTGCGGCGGCGGGGCCCGCGCAGGCTGATCAGGGTGATGGACTCGCTCGGCCAGAAGCCGAGGGTGTGGGCTGCCAGCAGGGCGAGGTCGCCCGGGTGGGTGACCTGGATGACCTGGGCGGAGTTATCGTCCATGGTAATTCTCCCTTGGTGGGCGGGGCGCCTTGGTGGCTTCCCCGGTGCTTTTATTCTAGCGCATTGCTGGTCGATGTCATCACAGGTCAGGACCACTTTGTGCCAATTTCAGGGCGCCTGCCAGCAGTCGGCCGACTTTTTGTGGTGATGTTTCTCGTCGGCGGCTTGCGGGCGGCGTGGGGCGTTTGTGGGTGCGTTCTGCTGGGCTGTGGGCGGCTTTCGAGTGGTGGGTGGTGTGGGTGCCAGCCGCTGTGTGGGTCTGTGGCGGGCTGGGACCGGGAGCCCCGTGGGCCAGCCAGGCGGGCTCGGTGGTGTCCGTGGCGGGTCGACCTCGCTCCCTCGCGACTGCTCCCCGCCTCAGGGCCTGTTCTTCGGTGAGGAACCACGGAAGCTGCAGCGCCTCGCCCAGGTCGGGACGCGCCCCCGGCCTCGCGTCGCGGTGCCCTCGCGGCGGGGCGAGCAGTGCTGGTTGAGGTGCACCGACAGCCTCGGACCAGGGGCTGTAGGGAACCTCGCGGTCATGGGTGGCTCACGACGTTTGAGACTCCCGCGAGGTGCTGGAGCAGGCCCTGCCCGGCTCTAGGTCTGACTCAGAGTCAGGGTTAGGCAGCGTCCTCGCGCAGCTGGAACCACACCGCCTTGCCGGCCTGGCCCGGCTCGACGCCCCACTGCGAGGACAGCAGGTCCACCAGGGCCATCCCCCGCCCGCGGTGGACTCCAGGTCGACCTTGCGCACGACGGGAGCACCGGGGGCTGCGTCGCTGACGCGCACGTGCATCCCCTCCGTCCCGCGGCACTCCAACTCGGTGGTGATCGGGGGTGAGCCGTGGCGCACGGCGTTGGTGACGATCTCGCTGAGCAGCAACCGTGCGCGTTGGAGCACGCGGATGCTGTGGGCGGGGCAGTGCGCCTGGTCCAGGAAGGCCCGAGCCCTGCGGGAGGCGGCGGCGTCCATGGGCAGCGTCAAGGACACCGACGGGGTCAGGTCACACACCGGGTGTTCGTACCTGGCAGCACGGAGGCTCGCTGGCTGGAGTCGGTCTGCCTTCGCCAAGTGTGATGGTGCTGGCGCCCGGTCAGGTCAGCGGTAGCGCAGGCGGGCGCCGACGGCTCGTGCTGCTCGGCCGGCGATGTGGAAGTGGTAGCCGGGCGCGAGGGCAGTGCGGAGCAGGGCCGTGACGGGGTCCTCGGTGCCGGCAGTCGGCGCGGGCGGCAGCTGCGCCTGGGCGTGGGTGAGGTCTGCGGCGTTGCGGTAGGTCCAGACGGTGAGGGGCTGGGTGTCGGTGGCCAGGGCGCGCAGATGGGTGGTGAGCGCTTCGACGTCGTGCTCGGCGCGCTGGGCCAGGGCGAGGGTCCGGTCGCGCATGGTCTCGTTGATCATCTGCCAGCCGTCTTCGGCGCGCTGGATGCGGCGGGCGCCGACGCTGATTGCGGCGGCCAGTCCGTCGTAGGCCAGACCGGTGGCCTCTCGGGCACTGCGCAGCTCGGCGGGGGTCATGATGTCGAGGCAGTCGGCGACGTAGCTGGTGATCTCGCGGGCGAGGTCGTCGGGGACGACGCCTCGAAGGCCAGCGGCCTCAAGGGCAAGGATCTTGTCGGCAGGAACGTCGAGGAGCTCGGCCAGGGTGGGTGCGCTGCAGGCGAGGTAGTCCCGTGCGGCGGTGATGGTGTCGCCGGTCATGGGGCGCGCCTGGACGGCGGCCAGAACTGTGCGGTCGGTGAGTCGATCGGTGGGCATACGGTCCTCGCGTCGTAGTGACTTCTCGGCGGCTCGTCGTCCGTGCTGATCAGGAAGCTTGACCTGGCCTGCCTGGGTGTGGCCGCTGCGAAGTGCAATCTTGCAGCGGCCGCTGACAGGCCCTCGATCTGCGAGCCCTTCATGGCGCACCGGGCTTAGTCGGCGCCTCGGCTGCACGACGCCACTCGTCGTCGTGCTCGGCAGGCCGAGTTAAGACTCCCCCACCGATGCCGATGACTGAGCAACTAACGACTCACGCCGCCAGAGTGATAGCGGAAGCCCGATGGTCAGACGTCTTCGCCGACCACCCCGGGCCCCTCTGACTCACCGTGACGACCCAGGACCAGACCGAGCACTAGGGGCCTCAGGTAGGGCGTGAGACTAGTGACCACTCTGGTCAAGATGCAGCCGTCGAACAACGGCCAACGACTGCGTACCGTCGTCTGGGGGCTGCATGTGGGGTCCTGCTGGGCGTTCATGCCGCTTGGTGCCGTCTCCGCGCAGCCCAGATGGGCACGAAGTGACCCCCGAGACGCCCGGCAGGGGCGGCTCGGGGGCGCGTACCCCTCGGGACAACGCGATGCAGGGCGCAAACAGCGCCGTTCGCTGTCTGCGGGACACCCCGTGGCCTCGTGCGGCGCTGCTGAGGCGTGCGGTGGGGTGGCCGACGGCATGTCCGGGTCACAGGCGCGGGAAAGTCAGGCGGCCCGTTGAGAGGGCACGCGCGCTCTTGGTGGCCCAGCGAACAGCTGGGGCTGCTCGGGGCGGTACAGGCCGCGCTCGACCCGCCATCCCCGCCGGGCGTCGAAGTCGACGCGCCACAGGGTGAACGCTTCGCGCTGGGCGGCGTGGCGGGCCTTGCGGCGCGCGACGACGCCGGTGCTGCCCAGCTCGCCGGCGACGTCGTCCAGGTGCTCGGCGGCCGCCGCGGCGTCGGTCTCGAGCACGCGGCGCACACCGCGGTGGTCGACCTCGACCAGCCCGGCCAGCGCCAGGGCGCGCACGTGCTTGGTCACGGTGCGCCGGTGCAGGCCCGACAGGGCCTGCAGCTGGGCCGCGGTGAGCCGCTGAGCACCGGTGGGGTCGAGCAGGTCGACCAGGCGCGCGGCGATGCGACCTAGCCCGCCATGGATGGAGTGGGAGAAGGCGTCGTGCGCGCGCACGCTGGTGCGTCCCAACGCGGCCGCCAGCGGCAGCACCGGCAGGTTCTCCAACACCGCGGCGACCTCCGGGGCGGGGGCGGGCAGGTCCTCGGGGCGCAGTAGCCGCCAGGTGGGCGCCAGCGTCCCCTGCGCGGGGCTGTCCTGGCGCACCCAGCCGGCCTTGGCCAGCCGCCGCAGGGCGTTGGTAACGGTGGTGGGGCTGACGTTGGCGTGCTCGGAGACCTGCCGGGTGGAGGCTGAAGGGGTCAGGGTGCAGGCCTCGCGGGCGATGGCCAGCAGCACCTGCAGTACGGCGCGGTCGCTGGGGCCGGAGGCCTTGCCCCACAGGTGTGGGTGAGCGCTGATGGTCAGGTCGATCTCGGCGAGCTCGGCCTGGACGGTGAAGTGGTCCCCGGTGGGGGGGCGCTCGGCCACGCGCGCGACCGCATTGCGCCACGTCGTGCTCAGGTGACGCTCGGCGTCCCCGGCCGAGCGCTGGCGCGAGCGGCCCTGGCGGATCTGGGTGGCTGCCCACGCGGCGATCTCCTCGCAGGCGCCCTCCAGCGCCAGGCGCCAGGTCTCCTCGTCCCAGCCGGCGTTGACCGCGGCCACCGCGGTGGCCATGACCGCCTCAGAGCGGCTGGCGTAGCGGTCCAGGCCGGTGCCGTCGCGCAGCAGCGCGGTCATCGGCTCCGAAAGCGCTCGGACGGTGACGGGGGTGGTGCGCTGGAGCACCGCGGTGCGCGGCGGCGCCGTGCTGACGGCGGCGTCGCTGGTCAGCGTGGTGGTGGCGGGGTGGCGCGGGGCCACCGGGCCGGTCACCGCGTCATGCGGCGCCGGCCTTGCGCATGCGTCTGTTGGGTGAACGTCTCAGGGCGCGCGAAAATCTTGGCGCGTAGGACGTGACCCAACCCCGATGGGGAGGTAATGTCTCCTCCAGTTACTCAGTTGACGAAGCCCTGCACCCAGATCAGGCGGCCAAACTTGAACTTGGGGTGTGGGGCTTCGTTGTGTCCGGAGCCGGTCAGTCGACTGGTCCGGGTAGGGCTACGCCGCGGACGGGTCCGTGGCGCTGGGTTCGCCGACCTCGCGCGACCGTCGGTCGCGTTCGATCAGGTCCTCCAGGTAGAGGCTGAGCGAGACGCCCAGCTCCTGTGCTCGTTCGTTCGCTGTCCGCCGGGTGACCTCTGGCACTCGCGTGGCGAAAGGCACCAGAGGCTGGACCTTCTGCTTCCGCGGGGCGCGGCCGGCTACGGCGGGCATGGGGATGACCCTGGCGTAGGGATGCATGCAAAGCAACCCCTTCACGCAAAGTTGTTGGGTCACCCGATCGGGTGCTGGGGTTGACCCTGGCCCCGAGGTGCTCGCTCGGGCCAGGGTCCGCTGACTCGGCGTCTCAGTACTGCAGAGGTGGCAGGCCGACGCTGGCCCTCAGCTCGTCCTCGGTGACACCACTGAGCTCGTCTCGATGGCGGGTCAGCAGGAGGTCGATCGCAACCCGCACGAGCGTGGCATCGGTGATGCGCTCACGCTCACTTGAGGCCACCTGCTGTCGGTGCGGATCGTTCATCACCTCAGCCGTGAGTGAGGCCAGCCCAGCCGACTGCGTGGAGGTGATGAGCATGTCTCGTCGCGCCAGCCGGGCGTACTTCGGCGCGGCGGGTCCGCTCGGTACCGGCCTTCGGCGGGTCTCACGAGGCGTGGGGTCCGACTCGGGCGTCGGGCGCGCGGCCGTCTGTTCATCGGTTGCGGCCGGCTCGGCCGCCTGAGGTGTCGTGCGCGCCGTCCGAGACAGGCTGAGGGGCGGCCGGTCTCGGGCCCGAGATGGGCTGGCGGGGATCTGCAGGGCAGGACGCCTCGGTGCGGGGCCCGCTGCGGCGCTACTTGCAGGACTGGCGTCGGTCGCCGGCTGCGGGGGCTCGGCGGAGGTCATCGCGGGCTCCCGTCGGCGGCCACGGCGCGCTCTGCTGCTGCGAGCCGCCGCAGCACTTCCTCGGCCAGGTGGTGAAAGTCGTCGGCGACCCCTTCGGCGCTGGCGGTGCGGGGTCCTTCGCTCTTCTTCCCGGTGCGGCGCAGTTCCCACCAGCTAGGGCCAGAGCGGACAACTTCCTCGAGTTCGTGGGCGAGCTTGCCCAGCTGGCGGGTGTCCTGAGCAACGGTCTCGCTGGCGCGGATGGTGGTGGTGAAGACGCGAGTCTCATCGCCGGCGAAGTCTTGGACGAGTAGTTCGCGCGCCTGGGCGGTCACCCGCGTCGCGGCCCTGTTCACGCCGAACATGACGATGCCGAGCATGTCGAGGTTGGCGTTGACGTCGAGAACGTTGTCCAGCAGCTCTGCTACGTCGCGCAGCCCCTTGCGAGACGCCGCGTCGGTCTTGACGGGGATGACGAAGTAGCCCGACGCGGCAAGCGCCGCGCGCTGCAGGGACGGGTACCCCGGAGGGCAGTCGATGATCGTCAGGTCGTAGTCATCCATCAGTGGATCAAGCACGCGGGCAAGCGCGGTCTTGGACTTTCCGGGATCACGGCTGCCCAACATGCTTTCCAGGGTGTTGGCGGCCTTGACCAGCTCCTCTCCCCCGACGACGACGTCGAGGTTGGGCCTGACGTCCTGCGCCGGCGCCACAGGAAAGCTGAAGCTCAGTGCTGCGCTCAGCGCTCGGCCTGCGTCATCGATCTCGGTGCTGGAGTACCCGAGGTCCTCCCCCAGGTTGCCCTGAGGGTCCATGTCGACCAGCAGGATCCGCCCGGCGCCGGCATGGGCCAAGGTTCCGGCGAGGTTGGCGGCGACGGTTGTCTTGCCGACGCCGCCCTTGCTATTGATCACAGCGATGACGCGGTCTCTTGCCATGCCTACCTCCTAGTGGGTAAGGGAGTCCGACCTCGGGAGTCCGACCTCGGGAGTCCGACCTCGGGAGTCCGACCTCGGGAGTCCGACCTCGGGAGTCCGACCTCGGGAGTCCGACCTCGGGAGTCCGACCTCGGGAGTCCGACCTCGGGAGTCCGAC